>JBLMXS010000523.1:0-6868 GCA_050257895.1 Thiohalocapsa sp. | reverse complement strand
CGTGCGGTTTCAGCCATGCCGAGGGCCTGCCATTGTCGTTGCAGATCGCGGCGGCGCCGTTCGCCGAGGGGCTGGTGCTGCGCATCGCGCATGCCTACCAGCAGATGACCGACTGGCATCGCCAGCACCCCAGTCTGTGTTTGAGCGGAGAAGCCGCATGACCAGCAGCGCGCGCCACGACCTTAGCCATCTGCCGCCGGCCGGGCCCGACGAGATCCGGGCGATGCTGAAAGCCGCCGGGATCGACCTGCCGGAGGATCTGCTGGCGCAGTTCGTCGCCGCCTGGCCGGCCTACGAGGCGATGGTGCGCCGCATCCCCCGCCGCCGCGCCTACGGCGAGGAGCCGGCCCACGTCTTCCGCCCCGAGCGCCTGATGGGCGGCTGACTCCGCAAGCCCCTCTCCCCGGTGGCCCGGTGGGGAAGAGGGAGATCCAGAGTGGCTAGCTGTGGAGCACGACGCAGGCGCCGCCGGCGGATTGGATACGATGGCAGAGCGCGTCGGCTGCGGAGCGCGAGGCGGCCGGCAGGCGGATTTGATAGAAGCGCCTGGTACCGCGGCTGCGCAGCAGGCGGCCGATGACCATCGGCCGCAGCTGTCCGATCACCGCGCCGTAGCGCTGGCGCTCGCGCTCGAACGCGGTCATCGCCATCGCCTTCGAGAAATTCCCCGCCAGCTGCACCCCCCACGGCGCCAGCGGCGCGAAGCCAACGTCCTCGCCGCCGCCGTGGCCACGCCGCAGCTCTGCCGTCACGGCAAGACAGGTCTGCGGCGAAGCGGACAGGGCGGCCTGCGCCGGGGGCGGCGTGCTGCTGCCAGAGACGGCGACATCCTCGGCGCCCTCTTGCGTCACGAACCTCATATAGGAGCGCGTCACCGCCGGCAGCGCGCCGGTTCCCTCCAGCCAGCCCGCGACGCGCGCCGGCCCGGCGTTGTAGGCGGCCGCCGCCATGCCGAGGCTGCCGAAGCGCCGCCGCAGCTCGGCGAGCAGATGCGCCGCCTTGGGGATCGCCTGCTCGGGGTCGAACGGGTCGGCGAGGCCGCGCTCCTGCGCCGTCGCCGGCATGAACTGCGCGATGCCTTGCGCCCCGGCCGGGCTGACGACGCCGACGCGGAAGCTGCTTTCGCGCCAGATGACGCGGGTCAGGAAGCCGACCGGCAGGTGGTTGGCGCCGGCGGCATGCTCGATCAGCCGACAGACCGCGTGGTCGAGCGGCTCCATCACCGCGGCCTCAGCCGGCCCGGCTGGAGCAAGCGCGACGAGGCCGCACAGCAGCGCCCAGAGTGCGCCCAGCATGGCGATCCGCGTCATCGTCGCGATGTGATGCTGCCCCATCGGCGGAGAAACGGCGAAGCCGCTGGGCTGATCCATTTCGCGCGCGCAGACGTTGCCGGCGGCACCGCGAGCTGTGCTATTGCTTCCGTCATCGCAACCCGCCATCGCGACCCGCGCCGGGAGGAAGATATGGCTGTTCGTCTCGTTGTCACCATCACCGCCGCGCCGGGCAAGGGCGCCGAGTTCGCCGCCGCCTTCAAACCGCGGTGCGAGCAGTCGCGCCAGGATGCCGGCTGCCTGCAGTTCGAGCTGTTCCAAAGCGTCTTCGACCCCGACAAGTTCACCCTAATCGAGTTGTGGGAGAGCCAGGCCGACCTCGATGCGCATGCCAAGCTGCAGGCGCAGCGCGGGCCGCTGCCCGAGGGGCTGCGCCAGGGCGCCGGCGAGCGCGAAGACTATACCTACAACCGCACCCGCTGAACGCCCCGGATGCGCCGCGGCATTGCGATAAGGGAGGCGGTGCCGCCGCATTTCAATGTCAATGCCGTGCTGCGCGGCATGCTGACGGTCAGCCGCTGCAGCATGCTGCCGCTTGCCGCCGGGCTTCTGGTGGCGCTCGCCATTGTGCTGGTGCAGTTCTTTCGCGAGCTGTGGCACGCGCTGACGGGGTTTGCCGGGATGTCCGACGGCGACGTTATGATCGCGGTGCTGAAGCTCGTCGACCTGGCGCTGATCGCCCACCTGGCCGTGATGATCGTCGGCGCCGCCATCGAGGCCGTGTTGCCGGCAGCGGACAGGAGCAACCCGGAGACCGCTGGCGCCGGCGTCGGTTTCGGGGTGATCAAGCTGAGGCTGTTCGCCTCAATCAGCGCCATCGCGGCGATCTATCTGCTCGAGCGGTTCATCAACGTTCACGCGTTGGACAAGACCGACGTCTTGTGGGAGATCCTGATCTTGGTCAGCTTCGTCGTCTCGGGGATCCTGCTTGCCGGCATGGACCGGCTGAGCGCCGAGCGCCATTGAACGGAGAGAGAGAATGACGCGCATGACCGGCGGCGGCGCCCTCGTCGAGATGCTGACGCGGCACGGGATCGACACGCTGTTCGCGCTGCCCGGCGTGCAGAACGACGCGCTGTTCGTCGCGCTCTACGATGCCGGCGACAAGATCCGCGTCATCCATCCGCGCCACGAGCAGGCCGCCGCCTACATGGCCTTCGGCTACGCCCGCGCCAGCGGCAAGCCAAGCGCCTTTGCGGTGGTGCCGGGCCCAGGCCTCCTCAACACCACGGCCGCGCTCGCCACCGCCTACGCGACCAATGCGCCCGTCCTGTGCCTCTCGGGGCAGATCCCGTCGACCCTGATCGGCCGCGGCTTCGGCCTGTTGCACGAGATCCCCGATCAGCTGGCGATCCTCGGCGGCCTGACCAAATGGGCGGCCCGCATCAACCACCCCACGGAGGCCGGCAAGCTCGTCAACGAGGCGTTCCGGCAACTTACCGACGGGCGGAAGCGGCCGGTCGCCTTGGAGATGCCGCTCGACATCATGGCGCTCGAGAGCGAGGTCGCGCTGCCGGCCGCCCCGCCACCGTTGCCGCCGCCGCCGCCCGATGCGCAGCTGATCGACCAGGCGGCAGCATTGCTTACCGGCGCCAAGCAGCCGATGATCTATGTCGGCAGCGGCTGCGCCGGGGCGGCCGCCGAGGTCCTGGCATTGGCCGAAAAGCTGCAGGCGGCCGTCGTCACCTATACCGGCGGCAAGGGAATCGTCAGCGACCGCCACTATTTGGCGCAAAACCTGCTCGCCGGGCATGCGCTGTGGCGCGACACCGACGTCGTGCTGGCGGTCGGCACCCGCTTCAACCAGCCGCAGACGCGCTGGGGGCTCGACGGCGACCTAAAGGTCATCCGCATCGATCTCGACCCGGTCGAGGTCACCCGCGTGGCGCGGCCGACGACCGGCATCGTCGCCGACGCCAGGGAGGCGCTGGCGGCGCTCTACGCGGCGATCGGCAAGGAGCGGCCGTCGCGCCGCGACGAGCTGGAGGCGCTGAAAGCGAAGACCGCGGCGCGCCTGCGCGAGACACTGGGGCCGCAATGCGAATACCTCGACGCGATCCGCGCCGAGCTGCCCGATGACGGCATCTACGTCGAGGATCTGACGCAGGTCGGCTATGTCGGGCGGCTCGCTTTCCCGGTCTACCGGCCGCGCACCTACATCCACTCGGGCTATCAGGGAACGCTTGGCTTCTCCTACGCGACGGCGCTCGGCGCCAAGGTGGCGTGTCCCGGCCAGCCGGTCGTCTCGGTCTCCGGCGACGGCGGCTTCATGTACAACGTGCAGGAGCTGTCGACCGCCGCGCTGCACGGCATCGACGTCGTCGCGATCGTCTTCGCCGACGGCGCCTACGGCAATGTCCGGCGCATGCAGAAGAACGACTATGGCAACCGCCTGATCGCGGTCGACCTGCTCAATCCGAACTTCCCGAAAATGGCCGAAAGCTACGGCATCGCCGGCGTCCGGACGACGACGCCGGACGGGCTGCGACGCGAGCTGAACGCCGCGCTGAAACGGCGCGGCCCGTCGCTTATCGAGGTCGCAGTCGGCGAGATGCCCGACCCGTGGCCGACCTTGGTGATGCCGCGGGTGCGGGGGCGGTAGTATCGAGAACCATACCCCCACCCCGGCCCTCCCCCGCATGCGGGGGAGGGGGCACGACGCTGCTGTGAAATAACTCCCTCCCCCGCTGGCGGGAGCCTTGCGCGAGCATGGGCCATTTCCGGTTAGCTGATGACATTTCCGTGCAGGAGCGATTTCGAGAGGGATAGACCCGCATTAGGGGTCAGGCAACGAGCTTCAGCCGGACCCAATATTGTAGGACGCTGGTAAGGGAACCCTGTCCGCTACTATGTCGTTCGCAAGCACTTGCGCCGCCGTTTGGTCCAGGGAGGCTACAGTGGCGCGTGCGCATGCGCAGAGGCGGGTAAGAAAACCCAAATGAGCCCCGGTCGTGCTCGTCGTCGAGGATGAAGAGGACTTGCGTGTTCTCGCGGAGTCAATCATCACCGATTTTGGCTACGTAATATAATACGGTCGGCAGCAAATGGCGAAGAGGCGCTGGCGCTGCTGAATGACAAGTCCATCGCCTTACTATTCACCGACATCAACTTGTCCGATGATGGACTAAATGGCGTTGAACTGGCCCGCCTCGCAGTTGATGTTCGCCCCGATCTCCGTGTCATCTACACGAGCGGCGGCGTTCCGACTGATGGGATGATCGCGCTCTTCGTAGAAGGTTCGGCCTTCTGCTTTGTTCGATCGAAAAGCACCCGAAAAGTAGTATCTGACGTAGACGACGAAGACAGCCGCACGCCCGATACGGTTCGACAAACATCAGTCATCCACCCGGTGCCGAGTCCTCGTCAGGTTGATGGCTTCTCGGTCCAGGGCATCGGCCTGCTGCTCAAATTCCTCTGCCCAAATGGCAAGTTGGCGACGCGCGTAATCCGTGCGGCTCGTCAACATCAGACGCCGAATACGGTCCGCGAATTCCCGGAAGAAAGCGGCGTCCATACGTCACCTCCAAGGCCCATGCGTCGCCTCAAAGGTGCGTCGGCGGCGGTGGCCGCCCGAACCTGCGCGAAACGATACGCGCCGATCACCCGACGATCAACTCCCGCAACGCCACATCATCAGAAAGGCCGTTTGGTTCCGCCCGGCCAGGAGGAGCACTCACCCGCCCCCCGGCACGTCAAACGGGCCGCTATACTCGGCAGGCGTCTACCAGCCCACTTCGGTCTCAAGTGCTATTTTCGTGCAGGAATGCGAAATATCGTGCAGGAGTCCCGCGCAAGGCTGCTGGCGCGGGAGGGTTGGGGGGTGGGGTAGAACGAGGAGACAGAAATGCCTGACGGGATGACGGCGGTACGGCGCCACCGTAGCGGGTGGCTGGGGGCGGAACTGGACCGCGACACTCTCTACTGGGATTTCACGCCGGCGCATCTGGCGGCGATCGACGAGCTGATGGCGCGGGTCGAGCCCTTGGGGCTGCCGTTCCACGAGATCAAGAAGGGGCATTTCTCGCACCCCGCGCTCGACGCCGATCTCGCGGCATTGCTGCACCGGATCAAGACCGGCCCCGGCCTCGTCATCATGCGCGGCTTTCCGGTCGACAAGTACGATCCGGAGCGGATGCAGACGCTCTACTGGGGGATCGGCGCGCATTTCGGAATCGGCTGCTCGCAGAGCGCCGACGGCGACTATCTCGGCCATGTCACCAATGTCGAGAAGGCCTCACGCGGCTACACGACGGCGCGGGAATTGAGCCTCCACACCGATTCCGCCGAGATCGTCGGTCTCTTGTGCGTGCGCGACGCCAGGGAGGGCGGCCTCAGCATCTATGCGAGCTCCTTGAAGGTGCACGAAATCATCGCCGCCGAGCACCCCGAGTATCTGCCGGTGCTGGAACGCGGCTTCCGCTGCGACCGCCGCGGCGAGGAGGCGCCGGACGAGGCGCCGGTGACCCCCTACAACGTGCCGGTGTTCTCCGCGAAGGACGGGCTCCTCAGCTGCCGCTTTGTGCACGGCGTCATCGACCGCGGCGCCGAGGCGCTCGGCGAACCCTTGAGCGAGTTCGACAAGGCGGCGCTGGCGTTTTTCGAGGAGGTGGCGGGGCGCGAGGCGGTGCGGTTCGAGGTGATGCTGCGGCCGGGCGAGGCTTCGATCATCAACAATTACGAGATCCTGCACGCCCGCACCGCCTTCGTCGACTGGGAGGAGCCGGCGAAGAAGCGGCTGCTCTACCGGCTGTGGCTCGAGGGCCGGCCGCCACGGCCGATGGTGCCGGAGGTGCAGCTCTACCGAAACCGCTCCGGCCGCATGGGCGTCGACCCCCAGCCCGGCCGCGGCCCGCGCTGACCCAGATGGTGCGTCGCCCCCGCTAAAGCGGGGGGCCAAGTGACTGCGAGTGGGTTGCCCTGGATGCCCGCTTTCGCTGGGATGACGCGATTATGGTGCTTGCGTCACAGGCCGACGCGCCGACATGTGCGGCTGGATGACCAGCACGATCGTTCCCGCCACCCCGCAGAATATCGAACGTGCCGCCGCCCTGCTGCGCGCCGGCGAACTTGTCGCGTTCCCGACCGAGACCGTCTACGGCCTCGGGGCCGACGCGACGAACGATCGCGCCGTCGCGCGCATCTTCGAGGCCAAGGGCAGGCCCCGCTTCAACCCGCTGATCGTGCATGTAGCGCGGCCGGCGGCGGCCGAGCGGCTGGCGGTGTTCGAGGAGCGCGCGCATCTTGCCGCGCGGCATTTCTGGCCGGGGCCGCTGACCCTGGTGCTGCCGCGCCGCGCCCAGTGCGGGCTGTCCCTGCTCGTCAGCGCCGGCCTCGACACCGTGGCGCTGCGGGTGCCGATACATAGCGTCGGCCGGGACCTGCTGATGGAGACGCGCCGCCCGGTCGCCGCCCCGTCGGCCAACCGCTCGGGCCGCGTCAGCCCAACCATTGCGGCGCATGTCGAGGCCGAACTGGGCGCGGCGGCGGCGATGATTCTCGACGGCGGGCCGTGGGCGGGGGGGGGCGGGGGGGCCGGG
>JBLMXS010000522.1:0-4509 GCA_050257895.1 Thiohalocapsa sp. | reverse complement strand
GCGCTGCGCTCGCCAATGCCGGGATGGGTGCGGACGAGATCGACTATATCGAGGCGCACGGCACCGGCACCGCCTTGGGCGACCCGATCGAGATGCACGCGCTGGCCTCGGTCTTCGCGGGCCGCGAGCGGCCGCTATGGGTCGGCTCGGTGAAGAGCAATATCGGCCATGCCGAGGCGGCGGCGGGGGTGGCGGGGCTGGTCAAGGCGGTGCTGATGCTGCGCCATGGTGCGGTGCCGGCGAGCCTGCATTTCCGCCGCCTCAACCCGCATATCGATTTGCAGGGCGTGCCGATCGCGGTGCCGACGGCGCTGTCGGCGCAACCGGAGCTGCGGGCGGTCGGGGTCAGCTCGTTCGGCTTTTCCGGCACCAACGCGCACCTCGTCGTGACCGCTCCGCCGGAGACAGCAGCGGCGCCCGCCGGATCCGAGGCGACGCCGCCGCTCCTGCTGATCTCGGCGCGCACACCCTCGGCGCTGCGCGAGCTGATGGCGCGCTACCGGGCATTGCTGCAGGAGGGCGCCGCCTTTGCTGATGTCTGCCACAGCGCCGCGGTCGGGCGGGCGCGATTGCCGTGGTGGGTATGCGTCGGCAGCCCCGACGAACTCGACAATGCCGCGCCGTCGGATGCGCCGCCGCCGGAATTCCCGATCCCGGCGGGTCGCCGCATCGCCTTGCCGCTTACGCCGTTTGAGCGGCTGCCGTATTGGGCGACGCCGCGGCCCCTGACGGCGGGCTCCGGCCAGTCCAACACGCTGCTGGGGCGGCGGCTGCGCTCGGCGCTACCGGTGATGCAATACGAGACGGTGCTGGCGGAGGGCGAGCCGGGATGGCTGGCCGATCACCGGCTGCATGGCGAGGTCGTCGTTCCGGCTTCCATGCTTGCCGTCATGCTGCTGCTGGCGCTGCCGGCGGACGTCGCGACCGCGGCGGAGCTCACCGACGTGCAATTCCTGCGCCTCCTGAAGCCGGCCGAGCGGCCGGTGGTGCAGACCGTCGCCGACCCCGCCAGCCGGCAGCTGAGGGTGCTCGCGGCGCCGGCCGGGGACGACGCGGCGTTTGTCGAGATCGCCGCGGCCAATTGGCGACCGGCCGCGGGTGAGGCTCCGTCGTCTCTGCCGTCAACCGCCCTCCGTCCGCTCGGAACGGCCGCGCTTTACGCCGCGTTTGCCGCTGCCGGGCTCGATTACGGGCCGCAATTCCGCCTCCTGCACAGCCTCGCCGGCGGCGATGGCATTGCGGTCACGGAATTGGCTGAAGGCGATCCGTACTACCGTCTCGATCCGCGCCTGCTCGACGCGGCGTGGCAGAGCCTGGCGGCGGCATTGCCGGAGGGGAGCGGCAAGGCGCTGGTGCCGGCTGGCCTCGACCGGCTTGTGGTGGTCGGCGATGGCATGCCGCGCCGGTCGGTGCTGCGCCTGACCGCACCCGACCGCGCCGATGTGACGCTGTACGATGGCGAAGGCCACCTCGTCGCCCATTGCGGGGGCTTACGACTTGCGACGCTGTCGAGGGCCGCCGCGAGCGCCGTCGTGCAGTTGCCGGCATGGCAGGCGGTGGCAGCCGGCAGCGAGACGCCGGCCTGGATCGACTGCCGCGGTGAGCGCGATGCCGCCGCCGCCTGCTGGCGCGTCATCGAGGCCTACCGCGCCTTGCCGGACGGGCCGGCGCCGCCGCGCCTCGCGGTGCTGGCGAACGGCGCCACCGACGTCGGCGGCCGCACGCCGGTGCCGGCGCAGGCGGCGCTGGCGGGGCTGGTCCGCAGCCTCGCGCTCGAGCGCCCGGAATTGCGGCCCGTCCTGCTCGATCTCGAGGCGAGCGCGATGCCGCCGCCGGTGCCGGAAGAGGCGCCCGAGCCGGTCCTCGCCTGGCACCAGGGCCAGCTCTTCGCGCCGCGGCTGCAAGCGCAGGCATTGCCATCGCCGCCGGCAGCGCCGTTTGTGCTGGCGCGGCCGTCATCGGCGACGCTCGACGCGCTCGAATGGCAGCCCTTGAAGCGGCGCGCGCCCGGCCCCGGCGAGGTCGAGATTGAGGTGACCGCCGCCGGCGTCAATTTCCGCGACCTGATGAACCTGCTCGGCGCCTATCCCGGCGACGGCGGCGCTCCCGGCGGCGAGTGCGCCGGCACGATCGTCGCCATCGGCGCAAACGTCGGCCCTGACGTCCATCGGCTGGAGGTCGGCGACGCGGTCGTCGCGATTGCCCCGGGCTGCCTTGCCAGCCACGTGCTCGCCGATGCGCGGCTTGTCTGCCCGATCCCCGCCTCGGTCGACTGGCGCGCGCTCGCGGCGCAGCCGGTCGCGCTGCTGACGGCGCGCCTCGCCCTCGACGAGATTGCCCGGATCAAGCGCGGGCAGCGGGTGCTGATCCATGCCGCGACCGGCGGTGTCGGGCTCGCGGCGGTGGCCCTCGCGCAACACCGCGGCGCCGAGATCGTCGCGACCGCCGGCAATGCCGTGAAGCGCGACCACCTTGCGGCGCTCGGCATCCGCGAGATCCACGATTCGCGTAGCCTCGCTTTCGCCGCGGCGGCGCCCGTTGACATCGTCCTCAACAGCCTGACCGGCGAGGCGATACCGGCCGGGCTCGCGCTCTTGAAGCCAGGCGGGATCTTTCTCGAACTCGGCAAGGCGGAAATCTGGCCGCAGGAGCGGGTGCGGGCGTTGCGGGCCGACGTCAGCTACGTCGCGGTCGCGCTCGACCGGCTGATTCTCGACGAGCCGGAACGGGTCGGCGCCATGTTGCGCGAGGAGATCGAGTCGATCGCCGGGCTAGCCCACGGCGCGGCGGCGATGTTGCCGATTCGGTCCCATCCGTTCGCGACGATCGGCGAGGCGTTGCGGACGATGCAGTCGGCCCGCCACATCGGCAAGCTGGTGCTGAGCCGCACCCGGCTGCGCGGCGACGGCGTCTATATCGTCAGCGGCGGCACCGGCGGGATCGGACGGCATCTGGTGCACTGGCTGGCCGAGCGCGGCGCCCGCCAAATCCTGGTCCTGGCGCGGCGCCTGCGGCCGGTGACGGCGCCGGGGGCCGAGGTGATCGTCAAAGCGCTCGACATCGCCGACGAGCGGGCGGTGCGTCAGGCGCTATCGGGGCTGCGGCGGCCGATCAAGGGGGTCTTCCACCTCGCCGGCGAATTGCATGACGCGACCGCCGCCAACCTGACGCGGGCGCAGCTCGACGCCGCGCTGTCGGCGAAATTGCGCGGCGCCGAGGTGCTCGACCGCCTCACGCGCGGCCACCAGCTCGACCTGTTCGTCCTGTTCGGCTCGCTCGCCGGCGTCACCGGCGCCGCCGGCCAGGCCAATTACGCCGCCGCCAATGCCACTCTCGACGCGCTGGCGCAGGCCCGGCGCGCCGCCGGGCTGCCAGCGCTGGCGGTCGACTGGGGGGCGTGGCAGGGCGAGGGAATGGCGGCCGGCCGCAGCTTCCCCGCCTTGCCGCCGGCATTGGCGCTCGACGCCCTCGACTGGGCCCTCGCCAGCGAGCTGACGCAGGCGGCGATTAGCCTGGGCGATAGCGTGGTCGGCAGCGCCCCGCCGCGTCCCACCGCCAATTTCGCGGCGCAGCTGGCCGCCGCGGTCGGCAGCGCCAAACTTGACGTGCTGGTCGCCGCCGTCGATGCGACGATCCGGCCGATCCTCGGGCTCGGCGACCTCCCGCTCGAACGCGAGCGGCCGCTCGCCGAGCTCGGCCTCGACTCGCTGATGGCGGTCGAGCTGCGCAACGCGCTCGGTCGGCTCACCGGCCGCGTGCTGCCAACGAGCCTGGTGTTCGATCACCCGAGCGCCGTCGCGCTGACGCAATTCCTCGCCGGTGAGCTGGCTCTCGTCACCGTCGCGGCGCCGGCGCCGATCGCGGCTAGGTCGGCCGCGTTGCCGGATGACGATGATGATGCCGATGGCGAGGACGGGGCCGAGAATGCCATGCTGGCGCGGCTCGAACGGAAGCTGATCCATGCCGGATACTGAGCGCCAGCAGCGCGAGCAGAGCGCGGTCCGCCGGGCGCTGCGCCTGATCGAGGACCTCGAGGCGCGGCTCGCCGCGGCCGAAGCCGCGCGCCAGGCGCAGGTCGCAATCATCGGGCTCGCCGTCCGCCTGCCCGGCGGCGCCGACAGCGGCGAGGACTACTGGCGGCTGCTCGGCGACGGCCGCGATGCGGTCGGCGAGGTGCCGCGCGAGCGCTGGGACGTCGCCGCCTACTACGATCCCGACCCTGACAAGCCGGGCAAGACCAGCTCACGTTGGGGCGGCTTTCTCGCCGATATCGACTGCTTCGACGCCGGGCTGTTCGCGATCTCGCGGCGCGAGGCCGAGGCGATGGACCCGCAGCATCGCCTGCTGCTGGAGGTCGCCTGGGAGGCGCTGGAGGATGCCGGCGTCGCGCCCGACGGGCTCGCCGGCAGCCCGACCGGCATTTTTGTCGGGCTCAGCACCAGCGATTACGCCACCCTGCTCGGGGCCGGGCGCGACACCTCGTGGATCGACGCCTATGCCAGTCTCGGC
>JBLMXS010000521.1:0-8906 GCA_050257895.1 Thiohalocapsa sp. | reverse complement strand
GCCGTGGCCCCTGGCTTTCACTTTCGCCGCGGATGCGGGAAACAGACTCATCACTCGCGCCCCGCCTCTTCCATCAAATCGACGAAGCGCTGGAACAGGTAATGCGAATCCTGCGGGCCGGGGCTGGCTTCGGGGTGGTGCTGCACCGAGAACACCGGCCGGCCGTCGAGGCACAGGCCCTCGTTGGTCTTATCGAACAGCGAGGTGTGGGTCGGCACGACGGCGGGCGGCAGGCTTGCGGGGTCGACGACGAAGCCGTGGTTCTGGCTGGTGATCTCGACCTTGCCGGTCGCCTCGTCGCGCACCGGGTGGTTGGCGCCTCGGTGCCCCTTCTCCATCTTCGCAGTGCGCCCGCCCAAGGCCAGCGCCAGCAATTGGTGGCCGAGGCAGATGCCGAAGATCGGCGTTTGCGCGGCGATCAGCTCGCGCAGCACCGGCACCGCGTATTCGCCGGTCGCCGCCGGGTCGCCCGGCCCGTTCGACAGAAAGACGCCGTCCGGCCGGTGTCGCATGATGTCCTCGACCGAGGCGGTCGCCGGCACCACCGTGACGCGGCAGCCATGCTCGGCCAGCATTCTGAGGATGTTGCGCTTGGCGCCGTAATCGACCGCGACGACGTGAAAGCGCGGCCGCTCCTGCCGGCCGTAGCCGCCCTCGCGCCGCCACACCGTCTCATGCCATTCGTAGCTCTGCAGGCACGTCACCTCCTTGGCGAGGTCCATGCCTTCGAGGCCAGGCCAGGAGGCCGCCTCGTCCCGCATCGCCGTGAGGTCGAGGTCGCCGCGCGGATCGTAGGCGATGACGCCGTTGGGGGCGCCCCGGTCGCGGATCAGCCGCGTCAGGCGCCTCGTATCGACGCCGCAAATCCCGGTGATGCGGTGCGAGCGCAGCCAGGCATCGAGCGACTGCTCGGCCCGCCAGTTCGATGGCTCAGTCGGCCGCCTGCGGATGACGAGGCCGCGCGCCGCGGGCGTCGTCGTCTCGATGTCTTCGTGGTTGGCGCCGACATTGCCGATATGGGGAAACGTAAAGGTGATGATCTGGCCGGCGTAGGAGAGATCGGTCAGGATCTCCTCGTAGCCAGTCATCGACGTATTGAAGCAGACTTCGCCGACCGCCCGGCCCGCCGCTCCGATCCCCTGCCCCCAAAATACCGTGCCGTCCGCCAAAACCAGGGCCGCGTTGCACTCGGGCGGGCGCGGCGGCGGCCAAGCCGCGGACGGGGACAGCATCGATGCGGTTTTCCTAGAGGAGCGGGTGGAACATAGGGAGTGCCGCCTGTTTGTCAATTCGCTAAACTCGTCGCCCCTAAGCGGCAATCTGCGACAATCCGGGGACCAACAATGCTGCGCGAGGCCCTGAGCGAGCGGCTGAAAAGCGCGATGCGCGCAAAGGATGTACGCACCACATCGAGCGTGCGCCTGATCCTTGCCGCGTTGAAGGAGCGCGACGTCAGCATCCGCAGCGGCGGCAACACCGAAGGCATTCCCGATTCGGAGATCCTGCGGCTGCTGCAGGGCATGGTGAAGCAGCGCCGCGAATCGGCCGCCCTCTACCGCCAGGGCAATCGCCCCGAATTGGCCGCGAAAGAGGAGGACGAGATCGCGGTCATCGAGAGCTTCATGCCGCAACAGATGAGCGAGGCTGACATCGCCGCCGCCGCCGAGGCCGCGATCGCCGAAGCGGGCGCCGCCGGCATCAAGGACATGGGCCGGGTGATGGCGGTGCTGCGCGAGCGGCATGGCGGCGTCATCGACATGGCCAAGGCCGGCGCCGTCGTGAAGCAACTGCTGGCCTGACCGAATGGCGGCACTATATGGAACCGCGGAGCACATGATGGCGAAAGAAGAAGCGGTCACCCTCGAATTGCTGGCTCCGCTGATCCGGAATGTGCAGGCCGAATTGGCCGAGTTCCACGAGCATATGACGGTGCAGACGGCGATCCTGCTGCGCCTGGAGACCGCGCAGAACTCGATGGCCGAACAGCTTCGCGCGATGGTCAGGCAGCATCAGCGCACCGACCAGAGGCTGCGGGCCTTGGAGGAAGAGCGGCGCTGATCGGGTCGCGGCAGCGCAGGGGCTCATCGGCATGGCCTTCCCGCCGGGGTTTCTCGACGAATTGCGCGCGCGCCTGTCGCTCGCCGAGCTGGTCGGCCGGCGCGTCCGGCTGACCCGCCGCGGCCGCGAATACGCGGGGCTCTGCCCGTTCCACAACGAGAAGACGCCCTCCTTCTACGTCGTCGAGGACAAGGGCTTCTTTCACTGCTTCGGCTGCGGCGCGCATGGCGACGCGATCGGCTTTGTCATGCGCGACGGCAATCTCGACTTTATCGAGGCGGTCGAGCGGCTGGCGGCGGAGGCGGGTCTCGCGGTGCCGCAACAGACGCCGCAGGAGCGCGAGCGCGCGGTCCGCCAAAAGACGCTGCTCGAGGCGCTGGCGGCGGCGGCGCAATTTTACGAGGCACAGCTGTGGTCCACGGCCGGCGCGCGGTCGCGCGAGTATCTGACGCGGCGCGGCCTCGACGAGGCGACAATCCGCCGCTTCCGCCTCGGCTGGGCGCCCGACAACCGCCATGCTCTCAAAAGCGTACTTGCAAACGAGTTCCCGCAGCCGCTGCTGGCCGAGGCCGGGCTGCTGCGGCTACCCGAAGATGGCGAGGGCTACGATTACTTCCGCGGCCGCGTCATGTTCCCGATCGGCGACCGCGCCGGCCGAACTATTGCGTTCGGCGCCAGGACGCTCGGAGACGACCAGCCGAAATACCTCAATTCGCCGGACACCCCGCTGTTCGAGAAGGGCCGCGTGCTGTACGGGTGGGCGCAGGCGCGGGCCGATATCGCGCGCGCGCCCGACGCCGGCGCCGCCCACGCAGCCATCGTCGTCGAAGGCTATATGGACGTCATCACGCTGCACGGTGCCGGGTTCGGCGGCGCCGTGGCGCCGCTCGGCACCGCCCTCACCGAGTCGCAACTGGCCGAGCTCTGGCGATTGTCGCCCGAGCCCGTCCTGTGCTTCGACGGCGACGCCGCCGGCCAGCGCGCGGCGCTGCGGGCGCTTCAGCGCGCCCTTCCGTTGCTGCAGCCGGGCCGCAGCTTGCGGTTCGCGACACTGCCGGCCGGCGACGACCCGGACTCGCTGATCCGCGCCGCCGGCTCGGGGGCGTTCGCCGCCGTGCTCGCCGCCGCCAGGCCGTTATCGGAGGTTTTGTGGCAGGCCGAGCTGCAGGCCCGCCCGCTCGACACGCCGGAGCGCCGCGCCGATCTCGAACATCGGCTGATGGCGCAGGCGGGGCTGATCGCCGACCGCAGCGTGCAGGCCGAATACCGCCGCTTTCTGCGCGACCGGCTGTTCCAGCTCGGCCGGCCGGTGGGAGCCGCCGGCCGCCCGCGCTCTTTCGCGCTGCATGGATCGCCGGCTGGCGGTCGCCCCCCGGTCGGCGAGACGCCGCCGCCGCCGCCGGCGCCCGGGCGGCGCAATCGCGAGCTGTTCGTCGCGATGCTTCTCGCCTATCCGTCGCTGATCGAGGAGTGGGTCGAGGAGATCGCCGCGCTCGAGGTTCCGGAGCCGGCGCTTGACAGGCTGCGGCGGGCGATTCTAGAGGTCTCTCACGCGACTCCGGGGCTTGACGCCAAAGCATTGCAGCAACACTTAGCTCTCTGCGGCCACGCAGATATTCTCGGTACTTTGGCAGGCACCGTCGCAAGACACGCAGGCTTTGCTGCGCGCGGAGGAGACGACCCCGAGGTGATCAGGCTCGGCCTCACCGAGACGCTCCAGCTGCTGCGCACCCAGCACCCCGGCAACCGGGACACCGCCTCGCCGGTGTTGCCAGCCGAGACCTCGGACGATGATCTGCGGCGCGTGGCCGCGCTGACGGAGCGCAAGCTTCAAGACGGCCCGGTTGGCGGCTTCGAGTAGCCGTGCCGTGCCGAATGAACCCACGATGAGCCCACGGTCCATTAAAGGGATGGCGGAATGGCGAGCAAAGCGGTGACGGCGGCGGACACGGCGGAAATCCGGGAGGATGCGGCCGAGGCGCCGCTTCTCGACACGATCGCCATCGCGATCAAGAAGATGGTGGCGCGCGGCAAGGAGCGCGGCTACCTGACCTATGACGAGCTCAACACCGCGCTGCCGCAGGACCAGGTCTCCACCGACCAGCTCGAAGACACGATGACGATGCTGTCCGAGATGGGCATCAACATCATCGAGAGCGAAGAGAGCGAAGAAGCGGCCGAAGGCGAGGCCGAAGACGGCGAAGCCGAGGCCCGCGGCAATGTCGACGACGACGATATCGGCCGCACCGACGATCCGGTGCGCATGTATCTGCGCGAGCTGGGCTCGGTCGAGCTGTTGTCGCGCGAGGGCGAGATCGCCATCGCCAAGCGCATCGAGGCTGGCCGCGAGATGATGATCGGCGGCATCTGCGACAGCCCGCTGACCGCCATCCGGCTCATCGAGTGGCGGGACGGGCTCAACTCAGGCCGTTGGCTGCTGCGCGACATCATCGATCTCGACGCCACCTACGGCAATGCCATTCTCGACGAGGCCGAGGCGGCGATGGCCAAAGCGATCGAGCTCGCCAGCGCGGAGGCATCGGCGGCAGGCGGCGACGGCGAAGCCGGCGACGCCGAGGGCCCGGAGAGCGCCGAGGGGAGTGCCGAGGGGAGCCCCGACGGCAGCGCCGAAGCCGGCGCCGAGGGCGAGATCGAGGGCGAGGCCGACGGCGAGGATGGCGAGGGCGAGGAAAGCTCCATCTCGCTGGCCGCGATGGAGGCCCAGCTGAAGCCTAGTGTCGTCGCGATCTTCGATGCGATCGCCGAGGCCCACAAAAAGATCTACAAGGTGCAAGAGCAGCGCATCACCGCGCTCGTCAAGGGGACGGCGCTGGCGCGCGCCACCGAGCGCCGCTACGAGAAGCTGAAGGGCGAGATCGTCGAGCTCTTGAAAAAGGTGCGGTTCAACAACAACCGCATCGAGCAACTGGTCGAGCAGCTCTACGATCTGAACCGCCGCCTCGTCGGGGAGGAGGGACGGCTGCTGCGGCTCGCTGAAAGCGCGGGCGTCAAGCGCGCCGAGTTCGTGCAGCATTACATGGGCGACGAGTTGGCGGCTGATTGGCTGGAGCGGGTCGGCGCGCTGCCGGGCCGCGGCTGGGCCAGGCTGGCCGAGCGCTATGGCGATGAGATCGGCAAGCACCGCGGCGTTATCGCGCAACTTGCCGGCGAGGCGAAATTGCCGATTTCCGAGTTCCGCCGCGTCGTGCAGATCGTCCAGCGCGGCGAGCGCGAGGCGAGCCGCGCCAAGAAGGAGATGGTCGAGGCCAATCTGCGGCTCGTCATCTCGATCGCCAAGAAATACACCAACCGCGGGCTGCAATTCCTTGATTTGATCCAGGAAGGCAATATCGGCCTGATGAAGGCGGTCGACAAATTCGAGTACCGCCGCGGCTACAAATTCTCGACCTACGCCACCTGGTGGATCCGCCAGGCGATCACCCGCTCGATCGCCGACCAGGCGCGCACGATCCGCATCCCGGTGCACATGATCGAGACGATCAACAAGCTGGTGCGCACCTCGCGCCAGATGCTGCACGAGATCGGCCGCGAGCCGACCCCCGAGGAGCTCGCCGACAAGCTGGCGATGCCCTTGGAAAAGGTCCGCAAGGTGCTAAAGATTGCGAAAGAGCCGATCAGCCTCGAAACCCCGATCGGCGACGAGGAGGATTCGCATCTCGGCGATTTCATCGAGGACAAGAACGCGGTGCTGCCGCTCGACGCCGCAATCCAGGCCAATCTGCGCGAGACCACGACCCGCGTCCTGGCCTCGCTGACGGCGCGCGAGGAGCGCGTCCTCAGGATGCGCTTCGGCATCGGCATGAACACCGACCACACGCTCGAGGAGGTCGGCCAGCAATTCTCGGTGACGCGCGAGCGCATCCGCCAGATCGAGGCGAAGGCCTTGCGCAAGCTGAAGCACCCGAGCCGCTCGCGCAAACTGCGCAGCTTCCTCGACACGTAAGCCCTAGGCCCGCGCCCTCGTCGGATGGTGGCCTGGGACCGTGGGCCTCTGCCCGCGTGAGGGCGGGGCTCCCGCGGTCCAGTCACTATCGAATCGCTGCGGACCGGCGCGGGCTACCCGCTGGCGCGGCGGTAGAGCCGCAGGTGCATCTTCGGGTGCCACAAGACCTTGCCAACGCCGCTCGCCGCCTGCCCCATCATCGCCAGCCAGCGCTCGTTCTTGAGCGCCCACAAGAGGGCCCCGGCTGGCGCATAGAGCAGCATCTGCGCCGCCCCGATCGCCATCCATAGAGCCACCTGAGCCGGCTGCGCCGGCTGCGCCGCCATGCGCACGAAGGTCGTGACCTGGCCGTGGCGGAAGCGGCGCCGCAACACATAGCGCGGCAGCACGCGGTCGGGCGGGACGGTTTCGCGGACCACCGCCTCGGCGCACCACACGATCTTGCGGCCGGCACGCAGCAGCTGCCGGAA
Source organism: Thiohalocapsa sp. (assembly GCA_050257895.1). Lineage (GTDB taxonomy): Bacteria > Pseudomonadota > Alphaproteobacteria > ATCC43930 > CGMCC-115725 > DATARH01. Next base: position 2,414 of record JBLMXS010000521.1, on the reverse strand, counting down.
GAACAGCGTGTCGCCGCCGCCGGCGAGGCCGAGAAACGGGTCGAACGGCGTCGGATTACCGGCGAAGCACCGCTCGCGGTCGAATAGGGCGTTGCCGGTGCCGGTCGCATCCGCCAGCACCGTGCCGGTCGGGACGCGGGCATCGCGCGTGTAGATCTTGCGGGCGTAGGGGTTGCAGTCCTCGAGGCGCGGCAATACCGGTCCCTTGACGACGTCGCCACCGTAGCGCCGCATCGTGCCGATGAGGGCCGCGAGCCAGCCCGGATCGGCCTCCTCGTCGTCGTCCATGAACGCGAGATGCCGGCCGGCGGCGTTGGCGATGCCGGTGTTGCGGGCGTGCGAGATCCCGGGGCGCGGCTCGGCGAGATAGCGGACCGGGACCGCGCTGCGCGCTGCGAGGCGCTCGATCACTGGCCGCGCCGAGCCGGCCGGATCGTTGTCGACGACGACGATCTCGAACGGGACGTCGACGCCCTGCTGCGCCAGGCAGCTGTCGACCGCCCGCTCCAGCATGTCGGGCCGGCGATACGACGGGATGACAATGCTGATTTCGGTCATCGCAGCCTCAGTGGCTCCGGTAAAGGCGCAGATGCAGCTTCGGGTGCCAGAACACCTTGCCGAGGCCGCCCAGCGCCTTGTCGGCCGCCGGCAGCCAGTTTTTCCGCCGCAAAGCCCGCAGCGCCAGCGCCGCCGGCGCATAGAGGATCACCTGGGCGCTGCCGACCGCCATCCAGAACAGAGCTAGGCGCAGCTCGGGCGGCCGCACCGCGGTGCACACGAATGTCAGCGTTTGGGCGCTGCGGAAGCTTCGCCGCAGCAGGTAGCGGGGCGAAAGCTTGTCGGCGGCAATGCTCTCGCGCACCGCCGCCTCGGCACACCACACCAGCTTGCCGCCGCGCCGCAGCAGCTGCCGGAAAAACAGCGAATCCTCGCCGCCCGACAGGCCGAGCCGCGGATCGAACGGCTGCTCCGCAGTAAAGCAGCGCGCTTTGTCGAGCAGCGTGTTGCCGATGCCGCTCCAGCGCGCCAGCTGCGTGCCGGTCGGCAGGCCGGTGTCGCGGGTGTAGACGCCGCGACGGTAAGCATCGACCGCCTGGCCTGCCGGGAATTGCGGGCGCACCGGGCCGATTACGGCGTCGGCACCGGAGCGTTCGATCGTCGCCAGCATCGCCGCCAGCCAGCCGGGCTCTGCCGCCTCGTCGTCGTCGATAAAGGCGACGTATTGACCGGCGGCGCTCGCCACGCCGGTGTTGCGGGCGTGGGAGATCCCCGGCCGCGGCTCCGGAACGTAGCGGACGCGCACGCCGGCCGCCGCGGCGACGCGCTCGACTACCGCGCGCGCCGATCCGGCGGCGTCATTGTCGACGACGACGATCTCGAACGCCGCCGCGACATCCTGCTGCGCAAGGCAGCTTTCGAGCGTGCGGCGCAGCAGCTCCGGCCGGCGATAGGTCGGGATGACAACGCTGACGGCGACCGGGAGCGCGACAGGGGCGGGGACGGCGGGCGCGGTCATCGGCCGGCCAGCTGCATCAGTCGCAGCGCGGCGCGGCCGTTCGGGCCGTACGGGTTGCCGAGCGACTCGGCCATCTCGATATGCCCGAAATGCGCCGCCTCGATCAGTTCGGCGGGCTTGCCGGCGGCCTGCGCGGCGGCGGCGAAGGCCTGGCTTTGCCGCTTGAACTCGGGTGCCTCCGCGTCGCCGCAGGTGACGACGATCGGCGCCCGCAGCGCCTCGATGCGGCGTTGCGGGCTGAACGCCTGCTCGATCTCGTCGGTGATGACGAGCTGCGGCGCGAACCTCGAGCTGCGCACGGTGCGCAGATCGAAGATTCCGCTCATCAACAGCGCGCCTTTGACCAGATCGGCGGGGAGGCCGTATTCGGCCTGCCAGTCGGTCACCAGCGCCACCGCGCACAGATGCCCGCCCGAGGAATGGCCCCCGACATAAAGCCGGTCGGGATCGCCGCCGAAACTGGCGGCATTGCGGTGGACCCAGGCGATGCTGCGGTTCACCTGGTCGGCGATGACGCGCAGGTCGCCGCCGGCGGCTTCGCTGCCGATGAAATCGGGAACGACATAATGCGCCCCGGCGCGGACGAAGGTCTCGGCGGCGAAGGCGGCGTCCCTGGCGAGGCCGACGCGCCAGCCGCCGCCATGGACCATCACAAAGATCGGCGCATCGGGCGCCGTCGTCCGGTAGATGTCGAGCTGCTCGACCGCGCTCGGGCCATACGCTTGGCGCAGTGGGGGGATGCGTGCGTGCATCTCTTTGCTGAGGGAAGACAGCCGCCTGGCGCTCTGACCGTTCTGCGGCGCCCATACGACCCATTGCTTGCGCATCGCCCGGCGGTGCGGCGTCAACAGCCAGTAGGTGCGCCGCGCGAGACGCCGCAACGCGGCGCGGCGTTCCG
>JBLMXS010000520.1:0-5913 GCA_050257895.1 Thiohalocapsa sp. | reverse complement strand
GGCGCGGCGAGGATTTCGCGCAGGTAGCCGGCGGCGCCTTTGGTGGGATCCCATTGCCGGGGATAGCCGAGCGAGACCTCCTCGAAGCGGGTGCCGTCGCGCCAGTCAGTGCGGCGCACATGCAGGTGGCCGCTGACCGCGACGGCGGCGCGGTAGCGGATGTGCCAGTCGGCGGTCCGCCTCGTGCCGCACCACGGCGTGAAGCGCGGGATGCGGGGGATGCGCACGAGATCCTCGCGCAGCGGGAAATGGCTGACCAGGATGGTGCGCGCGTCCGCCGGCAAGTCGCGGGCCAGCCGCGCCTCAGTTTCCTCACACCGCGTCGTGCACCATTCGACCATGCCCGAATGCGGAGTCGCGTTCATCAGGTGCTCGTCGGCCGCGACGTTCGAGCGCTCGGCGGCCCAGCGCACGACATCGGCAAGCGGCACGTCGTCCGGGCGGAAGCTATAGTCGTAGAGCGTAAAGAGCGGCACGATCATTTCGCCCGACGGCGGCCAGCGCAGGAACGCATCCTCCGGGGTCGCGACGCCGAGCCGACGAGCCGCGTCGACCAGGCGCCGGTATTTGGCCGGGCTGCCGGCCTCGGCATGCTGCCGCTCGGTCAGCCACAGCTCGTGGTTCCCCGGCACCCAGATCACCTGCGCGAAGCGGCCGGTGAGAAACCCCAGCGCCTCGGCGAACAGACCTTCGTCCTCGCACAGATCGCCGGCGACGATCAGCCAGTCGTCGGGGTAGGCCGGCAGGGCCCGCACGGCCGCCCCGTTGGCCGGCACGACGACATGCAGATCGCTGATCGCCCAAAGCTTCATGTGGCCGGCTTCTCGGCCGAGACGAGGACGTAATCGTAGGCGCTGTAGACCGCAGCCGCGTCAAACCGCAGCGTCAGCTTGTAGGGCAGCCGCGCCAGCGGGTGGAAGCGCCGCAGCATGCTGGGTTCGGTCGCCATGTAGTGGTGCAGCCCCGGATAGACGTGTTGGCGGATCGATTGGACGCGCACCTCGCCAAAGCCGGCGGCGGCGAGCTTGGCGGCGTAGCTGGCGCGGGTGTCCGCGTTGGCCGCCGGCACCGCATATTTCTGCATGAAGAAGCGCCAATTGAAGTCCTGCACCCGGCGTCGCCACGGCTGCGGGTCCGGGTCGGCGCGAATGACATCGGCCAGGGCGAGCCGGCCGCCCGGCCGCAAGACGCGCAAGGCCTCAGCGAAAAACCGCTCGCGGGTGTCGAAGTGAAACGCGCATTCGACCCCGACCACCCGGTCGACGCTGTCGGCCGGAAGGGGGATGTCGGTGGCGGAGCCTTCGATGAGCTCGATGCGGTCGGCCACGCCGCGCGCCATCACACGCTCGCGCGCCAGGCGGACCTGCGACGGTGTGATGTTGAGACCGGTGATGTGCGCCGGCTTTAGCCGATCGAGCCACAGCATGTCCTGGTCGGCGAACCCGAACCCGACATCGAGGACATCGCTGCCGGCACCGATCCCGGCGGTCTCGGCGACGAGCATCGCCAGGGCCGGGCACGCCTCGTCGATCGTGCGCGCCTCCTTCCAGTAGCCGAGATTGAGGTAGAGGCCCTCGCCGCTATAGGCGTTGGTTGACACCAGCTCGTAGATGTCGGGCGCACTCATCGCCTTGAACGGCGTGTAGAACCACAGGAAGTAGTCGAGCGCCTCGCGCCATCGCCCGCGCGTCGCGCGGGTGCCGGTTCCGGCCGCTTGCGCCGCCATCAGCAAGGCTCCTCGATGGCCAGCGCCAGCAGCGGGCGGTGGCCGGCATCGAGATCGAAAGCCGCCGCGAAGCCGGCAGCGCCGCACACTGCCGGGTCGCCGGCGTCGCGCAGGGCGAGCCCGGCGCCGGCCTGACGCAACGCTTCGCTGATGTAGCCGCCCTCGATCAGGCAGAACGCCTCGCTCTCGGCATGATAGACCGGTTCGATCGCGGCCAGCTGCGCCGCGAGCAGCAGCCAGAGGTCCGGCAGCGAGCCGTCCGGCGCCGATGGCAGCTGCGGCGACAGCGGCGCCAGCGCATGCGCCTGCGGGTCGTAATAATAGCTGCCGGCGGCGAGCGATCCGACGGCTCTCCGCAGCACCAGGTAGGTCTGCACCGGGTAGAGCGTGCCGGCCGACGGGTAATGGTATTTCGGCAGCGGGCCGGGTCGGCTCGCGAGGGCGCCCAGCAGCCGCCCGAGGCTAGCCTCGTCCAGAACGGCCGCCGCCGAAAGCGGCGCGGGGGGCGCCGGAGGCGGCGGCAAACGGATGAGGGCGAGCACGTCAGCCATGATTGCCCGAGGCCCAGGCGAATTCGCGCGCGATCACCGCCGCCATCTCCTCCTCGCTCATGCGCCGGACGCTCTCGACGATGTCCGCCTCGGCGACCGCCGCCGGCGGCGGCGCCGCCGCTGCCTTCGCTGGCCCCTGCGTCGGCACGGTCTCGCCGAGCCCGACCAGCCCAGAGAGATGCTCGATCAGCGCGTCGAGCGTCGGGAAATTGAACAGCAGCGTCGCCGGCAACGCCAGCCCCAGCCCGGCCGCCAGCGCCTTGCGCAGCTCGAGCGCCATCAGGCTGTCGAGCCCGGCTTCATTGAGCGGCATGTCGGACGGCAGCGTCTCCCCCGGCATCACCCGCAGCACCTCGGCGGCAGACCGCATCACGAAGGCCGCCAGCGCGTCCCGGTCCGCACGCGGGTCGCCCTCCACGGGGGCGGCGGCGATCCGCGCCTGCGGCATCGCAGCGGTGCGCGGCGGTGCGACATCGGCAAAGAATGCGGGCACCGCATCACCATAGCCGGCGAGAAAGCGCCGCCAGTCGATCGCCGCGATCATCAGCCGCTGCGCGCCGGAGACGATCGCGCGGCCGAGCGCGCGCAGCGCGTCGGCCGGCGGCATCAGGCCGGCACCGGCCGCCACCAGCCGCTCGCCGACAGCCGAACGGGTTAGGGTCCCGGCCTCGCCCCAGGCACCCCAATCGACACAAAGCCCGGCCAGGCCGCGGCGTTGCCGCGCGACGGCGAGCGCGCCGAGATAGGCGTTGGCCGCAGCATGCGCGCCCTGTCCGGCATTGCCGATGAGGCCGGCCGAGCTGCCGAACAGCACAAACGCGTCGAGCGCCCGCGTCCCGAGCCCGGCGTCGAGATGGCACGCGCCGTCGACCTTGGCGGCAAACACCGCGGCGAGGTCGTCCTCGCGCAGCCTCAGCACGGCGGCGTCGCTGAGCGCGCCGGCGAGGTGGAAGACGCCGCGCAACGGCGGCCCGTCCGCCTCGATCGCGGCGATGATGCGGTCGATATCGTCGCGCTGCGTGACGTCGCCCAGCATCGTGTCGACCCCCGCCGGCAATGCCGGCAGCTTCCGCGCCGTACGGCCCATCAGCACGACGCGCTCGGCCCCGGCCTCGCGCAGCCAGCTGGCGAGCAGCGGCCCGAGCCCGCCGAGCCCGCCGGTGACGAGATGGGTGCCGCTTGTCACGAAGCCTGCGTCGGCAGGGAGCCGCGCCCGCTGCAGAAGCGGCCGGTGCCACAGGCCGTCGCGCCATGCGCTCTCTCCCGCCCCGGCGGGCGCCATCATCGCCAGCGAGGAGGGCGCCGCCGCCGGCAGGTCGACGAGACGGCAATCGAGCTCGGGATGCTCGATCGCAACGACGCGCCCGAGCCCGAGCAGCACGCTCTGCGCCGGATCGACTGGCATCTCCCCAATCGGCTGCGCGGCGCGCGTCACGAGGCGCAACGCCGGCGGCTGCGGCTGCGCCAGCGCCGATTGCACGGCATGTAGCGCCGCCGCAGCAAGATCGAGCGGCGCCGCCCCCGCCGGCGCCTCCCAGACCAGCATCTCCCTGCCCGCCACTATCCCCGGGCGCGGCATCCGGCCGATCGCCAGCAGCTGCTCGCCGCCCGGCGAGGCGACAAAAGCAGTGTCCGCGAAATGCTCGCCGAAGAGGTCCTGCCAGTGCGGCTGCGGCAGCAGCGGGTGATGCGGCCGCAGCGCGGTATCGGCAAACCGCCACCAGCCGGGGGTCAGCCCGAACACCAGGTCGGACCAGTTGCTGCGGCGCACCGCTTCGAGCAGCAGCAGGCCGCCATGCGGCTGCAGCAGCCGCGCCGCGTGGCGCAGGCTGGGGCGCAACTCGCGCGTCGCGTGCAGGACATTGGCAGCGACGACGACGTCGAAGCCGCCGGCCGCAAACCCCTGGCCCTCCGGCGGCTGCTCGATGTCGAGCCGCGCCACCTGCACCGCGCCGTCCGCGAACCGCATTGCCGCCGCGTCGAGAAAGGCCGCGGAGACGTCGGTGAAGGTGTAGTCGATGCGGCCCGCCGGCACCGCCTCGCGCAACTCTGCGAAGATGGCGCCGCTGCCGGCGCCGATCTCGATGACCCGGAGCACCCGGCCCGCCGGCAGCGCCTCCGCCATCGCCCGCAGTGCCGCGACGACCATCGCATTCAGCATCCGTGCGAAGGGTGGGTCGCTGTAGACGCTGCCGTCGGCCCCATCATCGCCGTCCGCGTCGCCGAACAGGGCGGCAAGCGGGTCGGCCTGCCCACGGAGCACCGCCGGCAGCGCGGCGCCGCTGCGCCGCGCCAACGCGATCTCCAGCCGATCGCCGTACCGCGTTGCCGCTTCCGGCAGCAGCGCCGTCGGATCGCCGGCGATGCCGGCGGCCATGTTGGGCAGATGCTCGTAGAGGCGGCGGTAGCTTGGCACCACTTCGTCGGGCCGGATCGCGGCCAGCGCGGCTGCCGCGTAGGCGCCGGCGAGCCGCTCCAGCGACGCCGCCAGCCCGTGCTCATCGGGCGGCGCCGTGCCGTCGCGCGCCGTCGCCGCCGCCGCCGCCAGCGCCGCCGCTGCAGGCAATGAATTCGCCGCGTCCTCGACCGCGCGCCATGCGACGCGATAGGTCCAGCCGTCGGTCGGATCGGCGGCGGCCCCGACGCGCTTTACCGTCAGGCCGCTGACGGTGATGACCGGCCGCCCGTCCGGATCGGCCAGGACGACGTCGCCGACCGCCACCTCGCCGCCGCCCCCCGCGTCCGGATGGCGCCGCACATGCGCCCATAACGGCCCGCTATGGGGCCGGTGCAGGACGACACGATCGACCGCCAGCGGCAGCAGCGCGCCGCCGGCTGCGTCGCTGCCACTGCCTGAATTGCCTTCGACAAACGTCGCGCCGAGCGCCTGGAAGGCGGCGTCGAGCTGCGCCGGGTGCAACGGGGTGATGGGCGCCGTGTCGGGCGGCAGGGCGATCTCGACGAGTGCCTCGCCGTCGCCGCGCCACAGCCGGCGGATGCCGCGGAAGCTGGGGCCCAGCGCGATGCCGCGGTCGGCCAGCATCGCGTGGAGCGCCGCCGGCCCGTCGGGGTCTTCGACCATCCGCGCGGCAAGCGCGTCGCGCTCGAAGGCGAGTGCCGCCCTCACCGCCGGTTCGATCGTGGCGCCGGCATGCAGCTGCCAGGACCCGCCGGCATCGGCATAGAGCTCGATATGGCCCTCGCTCTGCAGCAGCTGCATGGTGCAGCCGTCGCGCGGCAGGCTGAGCGGCGTCGCGAAGACGACATCGGTCAGCGCCGCACCAGTCGTCGCCAGCATCGCCACGAGATGCGAAGCCCCTGGCACGACGGTGTCGCCGAGCACGACATGGTCGGCGAGAAAGGGCAGTTCCGCAGTGTCGAGACGGCGGCGGAACAAGACCCCGCCCGACGCCAGCGCGATGCGCTCGCCGGCGTAGGAGGCCTCTGCCGATGCCGGCGCGGCCCCGCTGGCGTCAGCGCGGAACCAGTAGCTGGTGCGCTGGAAGGGGTAGGTCGGGGCGTCGGTGGGGGCGAGAGGGTAGGGGGCGTCGAAGCCGCGCCAGTCGACGGCAGCGCCGGCCCGCCACAGCGAGGCCAGCGCCGATAAGAGGCTCTGCCAGCTGTGACGGGCGGCGC
>JBLMXS010000519.1:0-21300 GCA_050257895.1 Thiohalocapsa sp. | reverse complement strand
CCGCGACGACCGCCGGCGTCAGGATGAACGTGTCCTTGCCGACCATGCGCAGAAAGGCGGGGCCGGAATTGCCGCCCATCTGGCTGAAGCCTTTGGCGAGCGCCTCCCACAACCCGACGACGTCGTCGCCCGGCCAGCCCGCCAGCCAGCGCCCGAAGCCGCCATGCTCGGCCATCACCTCAAGCATTGCCGCGGCGTTGTCGCGGACCGCCTTGAGCTTCCCCCAGTGGCGGATCAGCCGGCTGTCGGCAAGCAGCGCCTCCAGCGCCTCATCCGACATCGCCCGCAACTGGCGCGGCGCGAAGCCGTGGAACACCTCCTCGAAGGCTGGCCATTTCGCATCGACCAGGGCGTGCTTCAGACCGGCGCGGAAGATCCGCAGCGACATCTGCGACAGGTAGCGGTCGTCCGGAGTGGCGGCCAGCTGCTCGGGACTCTTCGGCGTCGGCAGCCGGGCCTCGAGCGCGGTCGTACCATGACGGGTGCGGGCCGCTTCGAGGATCGTCGCAAACGGCGCGGCTTCCATCGCTGATGTCCCTCAATAGGCGGATGCCGGCGGCCCCGCCACGTCGGCTGCCAGCACCGGCACCGCGAATTTCTCGCGCAATCGCAGCAGCCGGTAGCCGAGCCCGAGATACGCGCCGCAGGCGGCGCGGGCGGCGATGAACTCGGCGGGCGTCGTCGCGTGGCGGTCGTGCAGATGCGCGACGACGACCGAATCGACCGGGATGCGGCTGAAATCGTGCAATAGCATCCGGCAATGCGCCGCCGCGTAGGGGCCGATGCCTTTGAGACCGAGCAGGTAGTCGTGGTCGAGGCGGGCCGGGTCGCCGTTGCCCTCGGCGTCGATCGCGCCGTCGTCGAGCATGCGTCGCGTCGCGGCGATCGCGGTCGGCGCCCGGAAGCCGAGCTTGGCGAGACTCCGCAGCCGTTCCTCGCCGTAATCGAGCAGGGCCGCGGGGCCGGGAAACGCGCCGCCGCCAGGCTCGGACACCAAGGCGGCCGCCATCCGGCAGGTCCCCGACCAGCTGGTGTTGACGGTCAACAACGTCTTGATGAAGTCCTCGTAGAAGGTCGAGCAGCGCAGCAGCCGGCCGCCGCCGCGCGCCACCAATGCCGCCTCGTCGGCAAAGCCGGCCGCCTCGAGCGCCGCGACCGCCGCTGCCGGATCCCAGTCGGCCGACAGCCAGCGTCCGACCCGCCGCAGGATCTCGGGCGCGTCGCCGGCGGCGAACCCCTCCAGGCTGAGGAGAAGCTGCCGCTCGCCGGGCTGGCGCACCGCGATGCGCCCTTGCCGGGTACCGACCCGCTCGGTCCGCGATAGCGTCGCGCCGCAATCGTCCCAGTCCCACGGCGGCAGCCGCACCCAGCCGTGGCTGGCTGCCGTCAGCCCGAGATCGATCGGCCAGTCGAGGTTGAGCGTCAGTTCGGCAGCTTGCATGGCATTCTCGTCGCCATTATCGCAATCCCCGCCGGCGCTCTCAACCGCAGGCCTCGCCCCATTCATTGCGAGTGACCCGATCAAAGATGACAGAGTATAGCCGAAATGATTTCAGAACTTCGGATCCCGAACCCTAGACTGCCGCAGCGAGGGGGACACCGGAAGCATGACGCGCCACCGGTTGCCGGCCGTGTTGTTGCTGCTGCTGGCGCTTGCGGGCTGCGTCGCGCCATCGCTGCCGCCCGGCGTGCGGCCGACCCTCGCCGCGCAATGGATCGACGCCGGCGGCAAGCTTCGCTGGCCGCCGCATCAGGGGTTCGCCGACGCGCCGGTGTTCGTGGTGCTGCCGGAAGGCCTGCTGATCGACCGCTTCGGATCGTTGGCCGGGCATTTCTTCAGCCCGAAAGGGGCATCCTACTCGGCCCGGGCCTTGCCCTATGTCTGCGCGGCGCAGCCCTATGCCAGCTACCAGGTGCTGCGGCCGCTGCCGGCCTGGGTCGGCAAGGCGGCGGCATGGTTCCGCGAGCCGGGCGGCGCCACCCAGTTCGAGACTGACGCCAGCGCCGCCTCCTTGCTTGCCGATCACACGATCGCGCCACTGTCCGAGGCCGGCTCGCCACCGTGCAACTGACTTTGGACCGCCGGCGGTCCTATACGTCTCCTACGCCTTGCCGAGCGCCTGGCGCAGATCGGCGACGATGTCGTCCGGGTGTTCGATGCCGATCGACAGGCGCACATAGCCGTCGGTGACGCCGGTCTGCAACTGCTCCTCCGGGGTCAGCTGCGAGTGCGTCGTCGACGCGGGATGGATCGCCAGAGAGCGCGCATCGCCGATATTGGCGACGTGGTAGAACATCGTCAGCGCGTCGATGAAGCGCTTGCCGGCCTCCATGCCGCCCTTCAGCTCGAACCCCATCAGGCCGCCATAGCCGCCCTTCAGATGCGCATCGGCGCGCCGCCGCGTCTCGCCCTGCATCAGGCTCGGATGGATGACCTTGCTGACCTTCGGGTGGCCCTTCAGGAACTCGGCGACCTTGACGGCATTCTCGCAATGCGCCCGCATCCTGAGCGGCAACGTCTCCAGCCCCTGGATGTGCAGGAAGGAGTTGAACGGGCTGGCGGCGGCGCCGAGGTCGCGCAACAGCGTCACCCGCATCTTGATGATGTAGGCGACGGGGCCCATCGGCTTCACCGCCTGCGTCCAGATGGCGCCGTGATAGGCCGGGTCCGGCTGGTTCAACAGCGGGAAGCGGTCGGCGTGCTTTTCCCAATCGAAATTGCCGCCGTCGACGACGATGCCGCCGATCGAGGTGCCGTGGCCGCCGATGTATTTTGTCGTCGAGTGCATGACGATCGCGGCGCCGTGGTCGAGCGGCCGGCAGATCACCGGTGCCGCGGTGTTGTCCATGATCAAGGGCACGCCCAGTTCGCGGCCGATCTTGGCGACCTCGGCGATCGGGAAGACTTCGAGCTTCGGGTTGGGCAGGGTCTCGGCGTAGTAGCAGCGCGTCTTGCTGTCGGTGGCGCGGCGGAAATTCTCCGGGTCGGATGGGTCGACGAAGCGCACCTCGATCCCCATCGTGCGCTGCATCGTGTGCAGAAACAGGTTCCAGGTGCCGCCGTAGAGGTCGGTCGAGGCGACGAAATTGTCGCCGGCCTGCGCGATGTTGTTGACGCAGAACATGGAGGCGGCCTGCCCCGACCCCAATGCCAACGCCGCAACGCCACCCTCCAGCGCCGCCACCCGCTCTTCGAGGACGGCGCTGGTCGGGTTCATGATGCGGGTATAGATGTTGCCGAGCTCCTTCAGCCCGAACAAATTGGCGGCGTGCTCGGCGTCACGGAACTGGTAGCTCGTCGTCTGGTAGATCGGCACCGCCACGGCCGTCGTCGTCGGGTCGCTGCGGTAGCCGGCGTGCAGGACGACGGTCTCCGGATGCTTGCTCTCGGTCGGCATCGACATCTCCCTGGACCTCGGATGGGCGCACTGTGCCACGGCCGGTGCCGGCGTGTCAGCACCGGGCGCCACAGGCCGGACGATCGCCGCCCCTTCACCTGTCGCGCGGGCGGGCCCCGGGCGCCGGTCGAAACCGCGGAAACTTTGACCGGAATCAAGGCCGCCGACGCCAGCCGGGCCTATGAAGGTGACGGCCGGCATCGATCCGCGGCCAAGGAGACCGATATGAGCTTTATTGAGACGGCTAAAAAGACCGGGCGCGGCCTCACCGCCGTCGCCATCCTCGTCGCCGCGGCATCCCTGATCGCTGCGCCCGGAGTGGCTTATGCCCGGGGAGGCGGTGGAGGGCACGGCGGCGGCCATGGTGGCGGCCACGGCGGTGGCGGCGGTCACGCCGGGCACGGCTGGCACGCCGGCGGCTGGCACAACGGTGGCGGCTGGCACGGCGCTGGCGGCCGGCATCATGGTGGCGGCTGGGGCTGGGGCTGGGGCGTTGCCGGCGGAGCGCTCGCCGGTGCGGCGATAGCCGAGGCCTACGCCTACCCCTACTCCGATTGGTACGCCGATCCCTATGCCGGTTACCCCTATCCGTATGAGTACCCAAATTATCCGGCGACCGCGTACAGCCCTGCGGCACCAGGCGGATCGTATTGGTATTATTGCCAAAATCCGGCCGGCTATTATCCCAACGTGCAGCAATGTTCGATGCAGTGGCAGCCGGTGCCGGCTGGCTGAGCCCGTGCCCTTCCTCGTGCGCTATGCTTACGCTGGTGGAACAGCGTGTCGCGGCGGCTGTCTTTCTTGCAGAAGCATGTGGCAGAGCCCGTGAACGGCGGCATGAGCGAGACTGACGACATCGACCAGCCGAGCGCGGCGGGGCTCATTGCGAACGAGCCGACGGTCGACGGGCTGCGCGCGGCGGCGGCCGAATGCACCGCCTGCCCGCTTTACGCCAATGCGACGCAGACCGTGTTCGGCGAGGGCCCCGACAAGGCGACGATCATGTTCGTCGGCGAGCAGCCGGGCGACGCCGAGGACCTGGCCGGGCACCCGTTCGTCGGCCCCGCCGGCAAGATGCTCGACCGCTGCATTAAGGAGGCCGGGCTCGACCGCAGCCGCACCTACGTCACCAATGCCGTCAAGCATTTCAAATGGGTGCCGCGCGGCGTCCGGCGCATTCATTCGAAGCCCAGCTCGATGGAGATCGCCGCCTGCTTCCCGTGGCTGGAGGCCGAGATCGCCGCGGTCAAGCCGAAGATCGTCGTGGCGCTAGGCGCGACCGCGGCGCAGGCGCTGTTCGGCAAGGCGTTCCGGGTGACGCGCGACCGCGGCCGTCTCGTCCCGTCCCGCTTTGCCCCGTTCGCGATGGCCACGGTGCATCCCTCCTCGCTGTTGCGGGCGCCCGACGATGAGACACGCCATCGCGAAATCGCGCGCTTTGTCGAGGACCTGAAGAAGATCGCGCCGCTCTTGGGCCACAAATGAGCAGCGCCGCGGGACGATCAACGGTCGTCGCGGCCGCCGTCGCGGCGGTCGCCCTGATTGGTGTGGGCGGGCTTGTCGCCGGGCTGTGGTGGCAGCTCGGCGATGTCGAGATCAGCGCGGCGGGCTGGGCCGCGATGATCTTCGGCGTGCTGCTGACGCTGGCGGTCGGCGTCGGCTTGATGGCGCTCGTCTTCATCAGCGCCCGGCGCGGGTTTGACGAGCCGGGCGAGCGTCGTTGATCGCGCCGGCAGGCCCTCCCACTTACCACCTAAAGGTTCACAGGCGCCGCCGCGAGTGACCGCTGTTCTCGCCGCCGCGCGGCCGCGGGGGACGACCCGATGCCGATGAAGCCAGAGACCAAATACCACGCCTGGTACTGGATCGCCGCGCTGGCGGCGCTGATGCTGTTTCAGGCGATGTTCGCCTCGTACACGCAGATCGCGCAGATCCCCTACAGCACGTTCCAGAACGAGCTGAAGGCCGGCAAGGTCGCCGAGGTCCGCGTCAGCGGCAACTACATCCAGGGCAAGTATAAAGAGCCCGACAAGGACGGCCGCACGCAGTTCATCACCACCCGCGTGGACGCCGAGATCGCCAAGCAGCTCGACAAGTACGGCGTCACCTTTGCCGGCGCGATCGAAAGTCATTGGTTGAGCGACATCCTGTCGTGGGTGATCCCGGTCGCGCTGTTCTTCGGGGTGTGGTGGTTCATGATCCGCCGCTTCGCCGGCCAGCAGGGGATGGGTGGGCTGATGTCGGTCGGCCGCAGCAAGGCCAAGGTCTATGTCGAGACCGACACCAAGGTAACCTTCGCCGACGTCGCCGGGGTCGACGAGGCGAAGGCCGAACTCGAGGAGATCGTCGCGTTTCTGAAAGACCCGCAGCGCTATGGCCGGCTCGGCGGCCGAGTACCGAAAGGCGTCTTGCTGGTCGGCCCGCCGGGCACCGGCAAGACGCTCTTGGCGCGCGCGGTGGCCGGCGAGGCGGCAGTGCCGTTCTTTTCGATCAACGGCTCGGAATTCGTCGAGATGTTCGTCGGGGTCGGCGCGGCCCGGGTGCGCGACCTCTTCGAGCAGGCGCGCCAGAAGGCGCCGGCGATCATCTTTATCGACGAATTGGATGCGCTCGGCCGCGCCCGCGGCGCCTACCCCTATGGCGGCGGCCACGACGAGAAGGAGCAGACCCTCAACCAGCTCTTGTCCGAGCTCGACGGCTTCGATCCGCGCGCCGGCCTGATCCTGCTCGCCGCTACCAACCGGCCGGAGATCCTCGACCCGGCGCTGCTGCGGGCCGGCCGCTTCGACCGCCAGGTGCTGGTTGACCGCCCGGACAAGGCCGGCCGCGTGCAGATCCTCGAACTGCACAGCCGCAAGGTCCGCATGGCTCCCAATGTCGATCTCGAAACGGTGGCATCGCTGACCCCCGGCTTCACCGGCGCCGACCTCGCCAACCTCGTCAACGAGGCGGCGCTGCTGGCGACGCGGCGCGGCGCCGACGCGGTGACATTGGCCGATTTTACCGCCGCAATGGAGCGCATCGTCGCCGGCCTCGAAAAGAAGAACCGGCTCCTCAACCCGCACGAGCGCGAGGTCGTCGCGCATCACGAGATGGGGCACGCGTTGGTGGCGCTGTCATTGCCCGGCGGCGACAAGGTCCACAAGGTGTCGATTATCCCGCGCGGCATCGGTTCGCTCGGCTACACGATCCAACGGCCGACCGAGGACCGCTTCCTGATGACCCGCAAGGAGCTCGACAACAAGATGTCCGTGTTGCTCGGCGGCCGCGCCGCTGAGCACATCATCTTCGACGAATTGTCGACCGGCGCTTCCGACGACCTCGTCAAGGTCAGCGACATCGCGCGCAGCATCGTCACCCGCTACGGCATGACCGATGAGCTGGGGCAGGTCGTCTACGAGAAGAGCCCCCAAAGCTTTCTTGGCGGCAACGAGATGCCGCAGATGCCGCAATACGCCGAGCGCAGTTACAGCGAGCAGACCGCGAGCGAGATCGACGCCGCGGTCAAGGCGATCGTCGACGGCGCCTTCAAGCGGACCGTCACGCTGTTGCGGGCAAGGCGGGACACGCTCGAGCGCGGCGCCAAGCTGCTGCTCGAGCACGAAACGCTCGACGAAGCCGAGCTGATGGCGTTGCAGAAGGAGCACGCGCCGGCGCAGTAGCCTGCGCTTGCTGCTGCGGCCGCAGCGGGGGCTCGTCTAGGCCGGCGGCAGGCCGAGCAGGCGGCGGGCGAGCACGAGATGCGGCCGGTCGATCATCCTGCCGTCGAGCGCCAGCGTGCCGGAATCGGGCTGCGCCGCAAAGGCGGCGACGACGCGCTCGGCCCAGTCGCGCTCCGCGGCGCTCGTCGAAAACGCCTCGTTGATGACCGCCAGCTGGGCCGGATGGATCGCCATCTTGGCGCTAAAGCCGGAGCGGCGCGCCGCCAATGCCTCCGCCTTCAGCCCCTCGGGGTCGCGGAAATCGGTGAAGATCGTATCGATCGCGGCGACCCCGGCGGCCGATGCCGCCAGCAGGCACAGCGAGCGGGCCAGCTGATAGGGCCCGTCGTAGTCGTCGTCGATCGTCTTGTTGCTGCCGCCGATGCAGGCCGACAAATCCTCGGCACCCCAGGTGATCGCCTCCAGCCGGGGCGAGACGCCGGCGTAGCCGCCGAGCGCGAAGACCGCCTGCGGCGTCTCGGTGGCGATCGCGATGATGCGAATCATGCCGATCGCCGCGCCGGAAGCCGCCTCGAAGGCCGAGAGGTAATGGTCGGCGGTGCGGACGTCGTCGGGGGTGCATTTCGGCAGCAGGATGCCATCCGGGCCGCCGCCGACCGTGGCCGAGAGATCGTCGAGCGCGAGGCCGCTCTGCAGCGGGTTGATCCGCACATAGCGGCGGATGTGTTCCGGCCCGTGCGCGGCGAGGAACTCGCGCGCCAGCTTGCGCGCGGTGGCGCGGTTGGCCGCCGCGACCGAATCTTCGAGGTCGAGGATCAGCGCGTCGGCGCCCGATTCCAGCCCGCGTGCCAGCTTCCGTTCGCTATCGGCCGGGACAAACAACAGCGAGCGCATTTTGCTACCTCCTTTGAACTGGATCATCGGGACCGCCGGCCTCTGGCTGGCATGCCGGCGGGACGCCGGCGGTCCGAAGACCTATCTGCCGCGCCAGGCGACGATGCCGACCGAGGTCGAGACATATCGCCCGAGCTGGAATTTGAGGCACGGGTCGGCCCGGTAAGGCGGCACGTCGACGAGGTAGTCGGCGATCAGCGAGCCGGGCTCGATGCGCAGCGGAGCGACGCGGTGGCCGCGCTCCTCGAGCCTGCGGCACAGCGCCTCCAGGTCGCGCTTGCGGTAGATGACCGTGCGGCCGCTATCCATCGTGTCGTCGTTCGAGCTGAGATTGAGCTCGGTCGTGTGGCAGGCGACGCCGCCGACCCGCAGCGTCTTCTCGACGCTGTTGACGATGAAGTCGAGCCCGTTCTGCAGGCTGCCGAGATGTTCCAGGGCGCAGGACGACCAGCACAAATCGAAGCCCGCGAGATGCGGCGGGATTTCGTTCATATCGGCGAACTCGAAGGTGACATTGGCCTCGAACGCCTCGCGCCCGACCAAGGGCGGGTGATAGAGGTGCTCCTTGTCGCCGGCGTATTCGTTGGCGACGTGCCAGCCCTGCTCGTCGCCGGGCGCGTCGGTCGCCGTCACCTGCATGCCGAGCCCGGCGAACAACGACGGCAGCTGCTCGCGGCCGACGCCGAAGCCGAGGCCGCGCTTGCCCGCCGTGAGCGCCCCCGCCGCCTTCGCGTGGTGATGGATGAAGGCGTATTCCCACAGCTTGCGGTGGGTGATCACCGGGTGATGCAGCGCCTGGCAGAAGGCGGCGAATTCCGGGTGCAGGAAATCGCGCGCCAGCACGTTGGAGGCCGCCATGTAGGGGCCGTCGAAGCTGCCGGCGACGATTTCGTTGAGGCGGTAGAGGTGCGAGCCGAGGAGCGGCTTCGCCCGCTCGCGTTCGTTGAGCGCCTGCTCGACGGCGCGTGCCACGACGCCCTGGTAGTGCCCCTGCTTTGATTGCAGCGCGCCGTCGAGGATCGCTTCGACGCGCTCTTGCAGTTCGGGCAGCAGCCGCCGCTCGACATGGTCGTCGAGGACCGAAGTCAGCCGCCTCGCCAGCCGCGCCTCGACCAAGGGCGCCAGCCGCGCCGCCAGCCACGACAACAGCGATGTGCGGCCGCTGCCCCGGTCGCTACGGGATTGCTTCGCTTCGCTCGCAATGACACCAGACGGAAAAGGGCCATCATTGCGAGGAGCGGAGCGACGAAGCAATCTCGTTGCGGGCTTCACGGATACCGACGCTAGGCCGGCCGCGTCTTCATCAGGGCGGCGCGACGGCAGATCGCGACCCTCTCGCCGCGCTGGTTCAGCCCCTCGTGCTCGAACTCGACGATGCCGGCGTCGGGCCGCGAGCGGCTGCTGCGCTTGGCGATGACCGTCGTCCGGGCGCGGATCGTGTCGCCGTGAAACACCGGCTTCGGGAAGCGCACCTCGGTCATCCCGAGATTGGCGACGGTGGTGCCGAGCGTCGTGTCGCCGACCGTGATGCCGATCACCAGCCCGAGAGTGAAGATGCTGTTGACGAGCGGCCGCCCGAATTCGGTGGTCCGGGCAAATTCGGCGTCGAGATGCAGCGGCTGCGGGTTCATCGTCAGCGTCGTGAACAGGACGTTGTCCATCTCGGTGACGGTGCGGCTGAGCGCATGCTCGAACACCTGGCCTTCGCTGAACTCCTCGAAATAGAGCCCGGCCATCGTCACCGACCCTTGAAGATCGGGCGGCGCTTCTCGTTGAACGCCGCCACCGCCTCCTTGTGGTCCTCGGTAAAGGCGCAGCGCGCCTGGTGCTCGGCTTCGAGGTCGAGGACGGTCTGGAAATCCTCGGTCTCTGCCGCCAAGAGGTTGTGCTTCATGTAGCCGAGTGCGACGCGCGGCCCGTCGGCGATGCGTTGCGCCAACGCCATCGCCTCGGTATGCAGCTCGTCGTCGGCAACCACGCGGTTGACGATGCCGAGCCGCCCCGCCTCCTCGGCGCCGATGATGTCGGCGGTGAAATAGAGCTCGCGCGCCTTGGCGGTGCCGACCAGCCTTGTCAGGCTCCACGAGCCGCCGTAATCGCCGGAATAGCCGATGCGGGCGAAGGCGGTGCCGAAGCGCGCCGACCGGCCGGCGATGCGCAGGTCGCAGGCAAGCGCAAGGCCGAGCCCGGCGCCGGCGACCGGGCCGTTGATCATCGCGATCACCACTTTCGGCATGCGCCGCAGCAGCAGCGGCAATTGGTGCGAATGGCGCAGCCCCTCGACCCGGTCCTCGAAGCTCTGGTCGCGGCCGCGCGCCTCCATCGTCTTGACGTCGCCGCCGGCGCACCAGCCGCGCCCCGCCCCGGCGATGACGATGGCGCCGCAGCTGTGGTCGGTCGACAGCCGCTCCAGCGCCTCGCGCAACCCCGCCGTCATCGCCGGCGACAGCGCATTGAGCCGCTCGGGCCGGTTGAGGGTCAGCGTCGTGACGCCGTTTTCGGTGTTTTCGAGCAGGTCGGGCATGGCGATCTCCTGGCGGGGTGGCGCGATCATAGCCGGATTTGAGCGGCTGTCATTGCGAGGAGCGCAGCGACCAAGCAATCTCGGCGAGGCAAGCCGCAGCGGCACCAGATTTCTTCGCTGCGCTCGCAATGACCAACCGGCTCGACAAAGGCGGGAGCGCTGCAAGATGGAAACCGTTCGCGTCGTTTGCGCCCATGACTGCCCGGACATGTGCTCGTTGCTCGCCGAGGTCGAGGAGGGGCGGGTGGTCCACATCAAGGGCGACCCGGCGCAGCCGTTCACTGCCGGGTTTGCCTGCGCCAAGGTCAACCGCGATGCCGAACTGGTGCATTCGCCCGAGCGCATCCGAACGCCGCTGTGCCGCATAGGCAGCAAGGGCGAGGGACGCTTCGCGTCCCTCTCGTGGCCGGAAGCGCTCGACGAGATTGTCGCGCGCTGGCGGGCAATCATCGCGCAGTCAGGGCCGCTGGCGCTGCTCGGCTATGCGTACAGCGCGCATCAGGGACAGCTCAACCGCGGCCTCGTGCTCGGCCTGTTTCACGCGCTCGGGGCCAGCCGGCTGATCGCCGGCACGGTCTGCGACACCTGCTGCGAAGAGGCGTGGAACCTGACGGTCGGCCCGGTCGGCGGCGCCGACCCGGAGACGGTCGACCAATCCGACCTGATCGTGGCCTGGGGCGCCGATCTCGTCGCCACCAACGTGCATTTCTGGGCGAAGGCCGAGACGGCGCAGAAACGCGGCGTCAAAATTGTCGTCATCGACCCCCGGCGCAGCCGCACCGCGCGGCTCGCCGATATCCACCTGCAGTTGCGGATCGGCACCGACGCCGCCTTGGCGCTCGGCATCATGCACATCTTGGAGCGCGACGGCCGCGTCGACCGCGACTACATCGCCGCACATACGCTCGGGTTCGAGCGGCTGCAGGCCGAGGTCCTGCCGCGCTTCGCGCCGGCGCGGGTGGCGAAGATCACCGGGCTGGCGATAACCGACATTGAAGCCGTCGCCGCGCTCTACGGCACCGCCAAACGCTCGTTTATCCGGCTCGGAGAAGGCATGACCCGGCTGGCGCGCGGCGGCGAAGCGCTGCGCGCGGTGGCGCTGTTGCCGGGCCTCACCGGCGCCTATGGCCGCCCCGGCGGCGGCGCGCTCTTACTGACGGCGGCGTCGTGCGATTTCAACTACGGCGCCCTGCGCAAACCGCCAGGAAACTCCATTGGGCCGGCCGACACCCGCCTCGTCAACCATTCGCGGCTCGGCGAGGCGCTTCTCAACATGACAGACCCGCCGCTGCGGGCGCTGTTCATCGCCGCCAACAACCCGGCCGTCACCTGCCCCGACGCCGGCGCGGTGCGCCGCGGCCTCATGCGCGAGGATCTGTTCACGGTCGTGCACGACCCGTTCCTGACGGTGACGGCGCGCTATGCCGACATCGTCCTGCCGGCGACGACGTATCTCGAAACCGAGGATCTCTACCGCGCCTACGGCACCTACCGGATGCAATACGCGCCGGCCGCCGTCGCGCCGCAGGGCGAGGCGTGGTCGAATTTCCGGCTGGCGCAGGAATTGGCGGCGCGGATGGGGCTCGCCGACCCGATCTTCCGCATGACCCCGCAACAGGCGATCGGCGAATTGCTGCGCGGCACGCCGTTCGACCCGGAAGAGGTCAGAGAGGGCCGGCCGCTGCGCTATGCCGAGCCGCAGGCGCAGCAATTCCGCACGCCGTCCGGCAGGCTCGAATTCCATTCCGAGCAGATGACGGCGCAGGGCCTGCCGCCGATGCCCGATTGGCGGCCGGACCCGCAGGAGGAGGCCGACCGGGAGCGCTGGCCGCTCCGCCTGTTGACCGCGCCCGGCTACTTTCAGGCGCATACCGCCTATGCCGGGGTCCGCTTCCTGCGCCGCCGCGAGGGACCGCCTTGCGTCATCCTGCACCCCGAGGAGGCGGCAAAGCGCGGCCTTCCCGACGGCGCCCGGGTGCGTCTCTTCAACGAGCGCGGCGAGGTCGGGCTCGTCCTGCGGGTCAGCGACGAGGTCTTGCCGGGCGTCGCGCTCGTCCCGGGGCAGCGCCCGGACGGCGAGACGCTCGCCGGCACGGTCAACCTCCTGGTCTCCGACCGCTACACCGACCTCGGCGACGGCGCCACGTACCAGAGCACCTTCCTCGACATCGCGGCGTGGTAGGTGATGCTGCTGGCCATCTAGGTCCCGGGAGGCCGGGACCCATTCGGCCGCCCTCCGACAGCAGCATGATGGGTCCCTGCCTGCGCAGGGACCTACATTTGCCATACCCGAAACACACCCTCCAGGGATTACCCTCAGTCGACGCCAGCGCGAGGGAGGGCAGCGCGATGAAGTACGACGTGATCTCGGCCGATTGCCACATCGATCTGATCTGGCTGCCGCCCGACCTGTTCACGGCCAACGCCGCCGCTGCCTTCAAGGACAGGATGCCCTACGTCGCCGAGGGGCCGCGCGGGCGCGAATGGGTGACCAAGAACGGCGCCTCGTTCGGGCTCGACGCCGGCATGGGCTCGGCCGGCCGCCTTTACGAGCCAGGCAAGATCCACCGCTCCGACCGCATGGCCTCGACCGGCCTCTACGATGCCGAGCAGAAAAGCGTCCGCCGCCTGACCGACCCCGATCTGCGCCTCAAGGACCAGGACCGCGACGGCGTCCAGGCCGAGGTTCTCTACGGCATCCTCGGCGCCACCGGGCGGCTCAACGACGACGAGGCCGGCGGCGAGATGCTGCGCATCTACAATGACTGGCTGTCGGATTTCTGCTCCAAGCACCCGGAGCGGTACGCCGGGCTCGCCTGCATCCCGAACCACGACCGTGACGCCGCGGTGAAGGAGATCGAGCGGGTGGCGGCGCGCGGCGCCGTGCGCGGCCTCGAAATCGCCCGCAAATACGACATGATGCCGCTGTGGGACCCGTGGTGGAACCCCGTGTGGGACGCCGCGGCCGCCACCGGCCTGCCGGTGCACTTCCACACGATCGGCGGCGCCCGCCGCGACTTCTCGAAGCTCAGCGGCACGACGCTGTTGGCGGCGCGCGCCTCCAGCATCACGCAGTTCCAAATGCACATGGCCGACGTCCTGATGTCGATCATCTTCGCCGGCGTGCTCGAACACCACCCACACCTGAAGATCGTCATCGGCGAGGCCGGCACCGGCTGGATCCCCTATATCCTCGACCGCATGGACGCCGAGTGGGAGGACCAGTTCAAGGAATTGGATCTCAAGATGCGGCCGAGCGAATACTGGTACCGCCAGTGCTACGCCACCTACCAGAGCGATCCGGTCGGCGTGAAGCTGTTGGAGGAGCTGGGCGAAGACAACATCATGTGGGGCTCCGACTTCCCGCACCCCGACGGCGTCTGGCCGGATTCACGGGAATACATCGAGAAGGAGCTCGGACACCTGCCGCCAGCGACCAAGAAGAAGATCGTCTGCGACAACGCCGCCAAGCTCTACCGCTTCGTCAATTGACGGAGGCGACCGGGCGGGCTTAGCGCAATCTACCTCGCCACCTCGTCATGGCCGGGCTTGACCGGCTTGTCCCGGCCATCCGCGTCGAACAACCGGGCGGCGGCGCGTGGGGCAAGCCCGGGCATGACGATCGGGGAAAGCTGAACGGGTTAAGCGCGGATTTCCTGGCGTTGAAAGACGATGTAGGCGATGACGAAAATGACGATCGTCGCCGCCACCAGGCCGGTCAGCTGCGGCCATACCAGGATGAAGCTCTGCGAGGCCGGTAAGGGCGCCCCCAGCAAGGCTCCCTGCAATTGGCTGATCAGCACCGGCCCCAGCGCCCGCGTCGCCGGGTGAAGCAGGGCGAGCGCCGTTTCCGCATAAAGCGTGTTGGGGGAGATGCGGTCGATGACCTGCTGCGCGTTGAGGTATTCGAGGCGCGGCCCCAAAAAGCCTTCGGGCGGACCGGCGATCAGGTTGGCGAGAAGCGGCGTGATGACGCTCCAGAACAGCGCGAACAGGAGCCAGACGCCGAGCGCCGCCAAGGCCGCCGTCGCCGGCGCCCGGAAGATCACAGAGAACAGCAAGGCCACCGCCAGCCACACCCCGCCATAGGCGATCGTGGCGACGAGAAAGCCGAGCATCCGCACCGTCTCCTCGGTGCTCGGCGGCAGCCCGAGCAAGAGCAGGCCGAGCCCGAGGACGAGCAGCCACAGCGCCACGAGGCCGATTGTCAACGACAACAGCCCGGCGAGAAATTTGCCCAGCAGCAACGCGTCGCGATAGATCGGCTGCGCCAGAATGCGGCTCAGCGTGCGGCGGTTGAATTCGCCGTTGACCGCGTCGAAGGCCAGTGCGATCGCCACGAGCGGGATCAGGAAGCCGAGCAGGGCGATGAACGAGGGCAGCGGGTCCTGCGACAGGGTCAGGAGGCGCAGGAACAGGAACGGGCTCTGGCCGATCGTCGCGCGGATCGAGCGGATCGCGGCGTAGGCGGCGGCGATCGCGGTCAGGAACACCAGCGCTTCGAGGATCCGCATGCGGGCGCTGGAGAGGTGGTCGGCGGTTTCCTTGGCGATGACGGCGCCGAGCCCGGTCCACGGCGAGCCGCGCCGGCGGCGCGTCACGCTGGCGTCGGCGCTCCGGTCGACGCTATTCGGCGGCACGGCGCGCGTCCTCGAAATAGCGGTTGTAGACCTCGTTGAGGCTCGGCGCGGCGAAGTGGATGCCGACGAGATCGACCGCCGGCGCCAAGGCGCGGGCGATCTCGGCGCGCAGGTCGCGCTGGCAGTCGACGCGGTAGCGCCGGCTGTCGGGGCGGCCATCGAGCAGCTGTACCCGCACCACGCCCGGCACCGCCGTGAGACGTTCGGCGACGTCGCCGCCCGTCGCCTCGACATCGATGACGTGGCCGCCGCCGAGCACGCGGCCGGCCAATTCGGTGACGCTGCCGGCTAGCGCGATGCGGCCGCGATTGAACAAGGCGACGCGGTCGCACACGCTCTGCACCTGGTCGAGGTGATGCGAGGACAGCAGCACCGCCGTCCCGTCCGCCTTCAGCGCGCGGATCATGGCAAGGAATTCCTGCGTCGAATGCGGGTCGAGCGCGGTCGTCGGCTCATCGAGGATCGCCACACTCGGCTGTTTCATCAGGATCTCGGCGAGGCCGAGGCGCTGCCGCATCCCCTGCGAAAAGGTACCGATCCGCGCTCGGGCGACGTCGCCGAGGCCGACGCGCTCCAGTGCCGCGGCGAAGCGGGCGTCGATCTCGTGGCGCGGCAGGCCGGCGAGCCGCGCGGTATACGCGAGGTTGTCGCGCGCCGACAGCGTGTCGTAGAAGCCGACCTGGTCGGGCAGGTAGCCGACGCGGCGCTTCACCTCGAGCGGCTCGCGCAGCGGGTCGTAGCCGGCGACGACGGCTCGGCCGCTGGTCGGCTCGGTTAACCCGAGCAGCATCAGGATCGTCGTGGTCTTGCCGGAGCCGTTCGGCCCGAGAATGCCGACGATCTCGCCTTGCCGCACCTCGAAGTCGATGTGATCGACCGCGATCGTTGCGCC
The DNA here is from genome assembly GCA_050257895.1 of Thiohalocapsa sp. Lineage (GTDB taxonomy): Bacteria > Pseudomonadota > Alphaproteobacteria > ATCC43930 > CGMCC-115725 > DATARH01. The sequence goes on along the minus strand of JBLMXS010000519.1, from coordinate 5,290 downwards.
GTAGCGCTTGGTCAGCGCCTCCGCCTTGATGACGACGGGATCGGGCATTGCCGGTTCAGCGGCGGCCGAAGCGGGCGACGGCGAAGACGACGACCAGCAGCGCGATCGCGATGATGCCGATCGCCACCGCGCCCCACAGCGTCGAGGTCAGCACCGTGATGCGGAAATTGCTCGATTCCGAGAGGCCGCCGGCGGCGCTGGCGCGGATCGTCGTCTGGTAGTCGCCGGCGATGGCGCGGTCCGACGGGGTCAGCGTCACCTTGACGTCCTGCGTCTTGCCGGCCGGCAGTTGCGGCAACTTCTTCGGATCGAAGCTCGATTTCCAGCCCTCCGGCGTCGTCGCCGACAGTTCGATGTCGCGCGCCGCCTCGGTGCCGTCATTGCGCAGCACGACGGTCAGCTGGCTCGCCTGCCCGGCGGTCGCCTCGCCTGACAGCCGGCCGCCTTCACCGGAGACCGCGAGGCGCGGCTGCCCGACGATCGTCAACGTCACCGGCAGTTCGGCGCTCGCCGCCTCGGTCTTGGCGCGCAAGACCAGCTTGTACTCGCCGGCCGGCGTCTCGCGTGGGATCGTCAGGCCGGCTTCGACATCCTTCGACTTGCCGGCCTCAATCGGGATCGAGGTAATCTGCTGGCTGCCATACGCCTCGGTGAAGTTGACCTGGAAGTTCTTCGGCGCGTCGGCGCTGAAATTGACCGTCGCGTCGCGGCCGCTGTCGTTGTTGACCGTGACCTTGTACTTGAACGAGGTGGTCGCGGTGCCGCGCAGCGCGGGAAAATTGGTGGTGAGCTTCAGCTTGGCCGGCACCTCTTCACCGATCGTCAGGGTGATCGGCAGTTTCTCGTCATGCTGCGCGTTCTTTGCCTCGAGCGTGAAGCGATACTCGCCGTGGCCCACTCCGGACGGCGGTTCGAGCCGCAATTGCAGCCGCTCTTCGGCATCGGGCGCCACCTCGATCGCGCCTACCGGCTGGCCGCCCCCGAGGACCGTCGCCTTCCAGCCGTCGGCGATCTGCGGCACGCCGAGGGTCAGCATCTGCGGCGGCAGGCGGAAGTTGTGCACCGACAGATCGAGCGTCGTCGTCTCACCCGCGCGCACCGTCAGCACCGGGTATTTGGTCGTCAGAAAGAGCCCGGTGATGGGCGGCGGGGCGCTGCCGGTCTGCGCATCGGCGGCAGCGGCCACCGCAACCGCGCCCGCAACGGACAGCATCAACAGCAAGATCACCGCCGGCAGCCGCCGCACCATGCTCGCGATCCCTCTCCAGTTCGTGATCGATCGGTCTCGCGATCAGCGCCCCGACCCGCTCGCGCGGCCCTTGCAGCGGCAAACCAACGAGATGCGCTGAGATAGATCAGCGGCCTGCCAAGCTGAAATTAAGTTTTTTTAATCTTGCCGGCTCAAAACACGTTGCTGACCATCTTGCCGAACCAGCCCTGGCCGCTGCCGGGGAGCGGACCGTTGCCGGTGACGAGAGCGTAGGCGTCGGTATACCAGCGGCTGCCGGGGTAGTTGTACCCTAGCACCGCGGCGTTGTCCTTGGCCTCCTTGGCGAGGCCGAGCGCCAGATCGCATTCGACGAGGCGCTCCAGCGCCTCCGGCACGTGCGTCGTCGTCTGGTAATCGTCGATCACCCGCTTGAATCGGTTCATCGCCGCCAGGTATTCGCCACGCTTCAGATAGTAGCGGCCGATCTCCATCTCCTTGCCGGCCAAATGGTCGCGGGTGAAATCGAGCTTCAGCTTGGCGTCCCGCGCGTATTTGCTTTCCGGGAAGCGGCGGACGACGTCGTCGAGGGCCTTCAGCGCCAGTTCCGTCAGCTTCTGGTCACGTCCGACATCGACGATCTGCATGTAATAGCAAATCGCCTTCAAGTAATATGCGTAGGCGACGTCGCGGTGGCCCGGGTGCAGCTGGATGAAACGATCGGCGGCCAACACCGCGTCATCGTATTTGCCGCTTTCGTACAGGGCATAGACCTGCATCAGCTGGCTTTTGGTCGCCCATGCCGAGTAGGGATGCTGGCTTTCGACCTGATCGAAAGTAGACGCGGCGGTGGCATAGTTTTCCTCAACCAGCGCGTCCATGGCCTTGTTGTAAAGATCGTCGACCGGCTTTTCGATATAGGCCTCGTTCTTGGTGTCGCTGCATGCCGCCAGCGCGATCAGCAGCGCGGCGGCCGCGAGACGCGGCAGCGCGGACAACAAACGCATGGCTGGTGAGCCCCCGAAGACTTTCCCCGCCCGGGCTTATACCACGGATTGCGGATACGGGAACAAGGACAGGGGACCGCGGCCGTCGCGGCCGCAGGCGGGCGAGACGCCCGCGGTCCAATAATGCCGTCGCTACAGCTGCCAGTCGAGCCAGTCGCACACCCCGCGGCCCATCACCAGTTCGAGGTCCTCGCCCTTGAGCCACGGCAATTCCTCGGTGAACAGCGTCACGCATTGCCGCCAGGGGACCGGCATGCGGGTGATGTCGGTGCCCCAGAAATAGCGCTTGGGCCCGAACGCATCGAACAGCTGCTGCAGGTATTTGTGGATGTTCTTGAACGGGTAGGGCTGGCTCGACTCGCCGGCGGCGCCGGTCGCCTTCAGCGCGACATTGGGGAATTTGGCCAGCGCGCAAACCTCGTCGATAGTAGCGAAGGCGGCGTCGTCGCGGCCGCCCGCGGGCGCGGCCGAGATGGTCGATGATCAGCTTCAGCCCGGGATGGCGCTCGGCAACCTGCGCCACCAGCGGCAGGAAGTTCGACGCCATCAGCGCCACCGGGATGCCGGCCTTTTCGGCCGCCGGCCACAGCCAGTCCATCGTGCCGTCGGCGTGCCAGTTCTGCTGGTGCGGCTGGGTGAAGGCAAAGCGCAGGCCGAGCATCCCGGGTCGGCTCATCCAGCCGTCGATCAGGCTGCGGCTTTCCGGCTTATCGAGCGGGAAATTGCCGAGGATCGCAAAGCGCTCGGGATAGCGCGCGGCCGCCGATTCGGCGACGACGAGGCTGTCGGGGTCCCAGCCCGGCGGGTGGATCAGCGCCGCGTTGACGCCGGCCTGGTCCATCTCCATCAAGCATTCCTCGGCCGAATAGGACGGCACTTGGCGATGCGCCGGGTTGGTCGGCAGGTTCTTCGACCAGAGATGGATCTGCGCGTCGACGATCAGCATCGCATTCGCCTTCCTTGAGGGCTTGCCGGCAGGAATTGCCGCGCGAATTGCCGGTTAGGCTCGGCCCGCATGCTATGCGATATTTGCGCGCTGCGGTAGATTGCTGGGCGGCAGCATTGCCGGCCGCTGAACCGCGCCGCCGGTCGCCGCCGCCGCGGAGGAATGCCGATGCCTGCTCGTGAGGATGTCGTTACGCAGATCGATGCGATGCTGGCCGCCGCTTCTCGCGCTGGCGAGGCCGAAACGACGCAGAATTACGACGCCCTGGCGCAGGAGCTGAACGATCTCGGCCAGCTCGCCTACCTCACTTGCGAGATGAGCGTCGACCACGCCGCGCTCGTCCGAAAGCTGCGCTCCGGCGACACCCTGACGCCCGACGAGATGCAGACGGTGCGGCTGTTGATCGTCGGCGACGCCGACTACTACCTCAAATATGACGAGGAATTCGAGCGCTGCCGCGGCGAGGTCAAGAAGATCGTCAACGAGATCGAGCGCTTCAAGACCGCCGAACTCGGAACCGACGCGCTGATGCATGTCAGCACGCTGTGCCGCGAGGCCGCCAATCTATTGGCGCTGGCGCAGCATTATCTCGAGGCGCGCGAGCGGGTGCGCCGCTTCGAGACCGCGACGGCAGGCCCCCTCGACCGCGAGACCGCGAGCGAGCTGGCGCACGTCATCGAGGCGATGTTCGGCCGCTAGGCCGACGCCCCGCTGCAGGGCCGGTCGCCACCAATCTTGTCATGCCGGCGAAGGCCGGCATCCATTCCCGACATGGACCCCGGCTTTCGGCTTCGCCGGGGTGACAATGAAGGTCTATTCGCGGTGCCGCAGCTGGTTGTTGACGCGGCGGTCGCCGGCCAGCCAGCGTTTGAGCTCGCTGTGCGCGTCGGCCCGCCGCATCGCGTCGATCTGTGCGACATCCGGCGGGTCGCAGGTGAATTCGAGGATCATCCCGTCGGGCGACATCGTGTAGATCGACTTGCAGTAGCCGTGGTCGGTCTCGCGGAATTTTTCGCCGGCGCGGTCGAGCCGCGCCTTCAGCTCGTCGTAGCTCTCCTCGCTGACCTTCAGCGCGATATGGTAGTGGCTGCCGACCTTCGGCGGCTGTTTGGCCTGCGTCAGCGCGTACATCTCGGGATCGGCGAACTGGAAGAACGCCAGCGCGCTGCCGTCCTTGAGCCCGAAGAAGGTGTGGCAGAACTCGACCTCGCGGCCAAGATCGGCGCGGTAGGTCTTCTCGCACCACGTCGCGACCAGCGGGATGCCAAGCAGATCCTCGAGGAAGCGGCGGTTGGCCTCGTGGTCCTGTACGACATAGGCGTTGTGGTGCAGGCGCAGCGGCAACTCGCCGAGCAGCTGGGCCGACTGCGGGGCGACGTGCTCGATGGTGTCCATCCTGTCCTCCCTAATTTCTGTCGGGAGGATAGGGTGGGTAGTCTACGGTCGCAAGAACCGCCTCAGTGGGCTCGGTGGCGCAGCAGCAGCGCCGCGTTGGGGCAGCGGCTGTCGCCCGCGCCGCGCCAGGTGCCGTCGCGCAGCCAGCGCTTGCAGGCGGTACGGCATTGGCAATGGACGCAGCGCCACATCGCGTCGCGCAGCGCGGCCGGCGGGCAGGCTTCCAGATCGGCCTCGGCCATCCTCGCCAACGCCTCGAACTGGCGGCCGGCGTCGAGCGGGCCGTCCATCAGCAGGTCGAGCTCGGCGCGGGTGATCTCGGTATCGTTGAGCAGCGTCTCGAGCCGGTCGAGCGCCGCGGCATTGCGGAGTTCGCGCACCCAGCGCCGGCGCTCGCGCCACAGGCGCAGGCGTTCGGCGAGCCGGGCCGTCAGATGCGCCGAGACCGGCGGATCGCAAAAGGTGATCGGGTCGGGGTCCATATCGCACACTCCACCAAAGCGGGGCCACGAGGCGCGGCTGGCGCTGCAATCGTGATCGATGGCAATGCTAGCTGCGTCGGCGAGCGGTGCGTTGATCTGCGTCAAGCGGCGCTGGCGACGGCGCCGGTGCGGTGCAGCGCGGCGATCTCGTCCTGCGTGAAGCCCCAGTCGGTAAGGATCGCGTCGGTGTGCTCGCCGGTACGTGCCGGCGGCAGCTGCACTCGCGTCGGGGTGCCGAGAAAGCGCGGCGCTG
>JBLMXS010000518.1:0-6193 GCA_050257895.1 Thiohalocapsa sp. | reverse complement strand
TGCGCGAGGAGGCGCTTGCCGTCGCGACGAAGATCAGCCAGCTGTCGGCGCCGATCGCGATGATGGTCAAGGAATCGGTTAATCGCGCGTTCGAGACGACGCTCGCCGAGGGGGTGCGCTTCGAGCGCCGGCTGTTTCATTCGACCTTCGCGACCGAAGACCAGAAAGAGGGCATGGCGGCGTTCATCGCCAAGCGCAAGCCGGCCTTCCGCAACCGCTGAACGGGGAGGGGAAAGATGACGGGCGTTGTCGTAGCGGTCTGCCGCAGCCCGACGCACACGATGTCGAAGCCGACGGCTCCGACGATCCGGCTGGTGGCCGGGCTCGGGGTCGAGGATGACGCGCACCAGGGCGCCACGGTCAAGCACCGCTCCCGGGTCGCGAAGGACCCGTCGGTGCCGAATTTGCGGCAGGTTCACCTGATGCATGCCGAATTGTTCGACGAACTGGCGGCGGCAGGGTTTCAGGTAACGCCGGGCCTGATGGGCGAGAATGTGACGACGCGCGGCGTTGACCTGCTCGGCCTGCCGACCGGGGCGCTGTTGCATGTCGGCCGGCAGGCGGTTGTCGAGGTCACGGGGCTGCGCAACCCCTGCCAGCAGCTGAACAAGGTGCAGCCCGGCCTGATGAACGCGACGCTGGCCCGCGACGCCGACGGCAACCTCGTCCGCAAGGCCGGAATCATGGGGATCGTGCTGGTTGGCGGCGAGGTCGCCGAGGGCGACCCGATCGAGGTCGAATTGCCGACCGTCCCGCCCACCCCGCTCGAACCGGTGTAACATCGATTCTCGACTGGTCTGCGGTCCTCTGTCATGGCCGGGCTTGTCCCGGCCATCCACGAGAAGCGGCAGGGCTGAGCGGTTGCGCGTAGATGCCCGGGTCAAGCCTGGGCATGACGAGCATGATTCGGCGATTCCGTTTGAGCGGCGCGACCGCCCCGGCCTCAGCGCTTGGCGTTGTGGATCAGGTAGGCGGCGAAGTCGGCGGGCTTCAGCTTCGATTCGCTGCGGTCGCTGGCGCCGGCCAGGGCGCGGGCGACGAGGATATGGTTCTCGACCCGATTCGCCGAGACGCGGAAGACGCCTGGCGCCCCCTTCAGCTTGGGGTAGAGATTGGGGTCGATCATCGGCTCCTTCTTGGCGAGTCGCTCGAATGCCTCGGCTTCGCTCAGCCCCTCGGCCTCCTCGCGACCGATGATCTTCCAGTCGTTCTCGCCGCACCAGCCGGCGGCGGCCAGGGCCTTCGGGTCCTCCTCGGCGACGCCGACCTTGTAGGTGTGCTTGCCGAGCCCGACATCGGACGCCCAGCGGCCGAGCCTGGCGCTGCGTGCGACATAAAGAACCGCCATCGCTCCTCGCTTTCCCGGCGCGGAATAAGCCGCGTATCAGCTCCGTTACAGCGCCGCCTACGCGCCGCCGTCAAGCCTGGCGCTGGCGGTCGCCGCGGTCGTTCGCACAATGAGGTGGATCAAAGCACTCCCCGGCAGATCTGCTCACCGTAGTCTTGGTGAAACTTATGCGCGAACGGGCCTCGCCCCTATCGCGTTGTCGGTCTGCGCCAGTTCGCCGCATCCCACAAGACTTCGCAAAGTCCAGGGTTTCTGCGAGTTTTTGCGCGTCACGCGGATGGCAGCTGATGTCGTTTACGAAGTGACACAATCCGAGATCTTTTGTTAAGCTTGCCGCGGTACCCAGATGTAAACCGCAGAGGGGTAGCGCGCTGATGAAGCGACTGCTGTCGATCGGCCTCGCAGCTCTTTTTTTCGCCGCCGGGGTGGCGGCTTCCTCGCCGGCATCGGCCCTCGGGCTCGATCCCGGCTTTCCCGGGCCGGTGATCGGCGCCGGCAAGGCCAAGGGCGTCGTCGTGTGGAGCCATGGCCGCTCGATCAATGCCGAGGATTCGCAGTCGCCCACCCCCTCCTATCTGCATGCGCTGCGCGACGACGGCTGGGAGGTGATGCGGTTCGACCGGCTGAGCCGCGACGACACGCTGAACGCTAGCACCAAGCGCTTGGTCGCCTACGCCGCCCAGCTGAAGCGGCAGGGCTACAAGCAGGTCGTCCTGGCCGGCCAGTCGTTCGGCGGCTTCCTGTCGCTGATGGCGGCGGACGCCTCGAGCGATGTCGACGCCGTCATCGCCACCGCACCGGCGGCGTACGGCAGCTTCGACGATTTCTATGACAGCTGGCGACTCAACGCGACCAAGCTCTACCCGCTCTTGGAGCAGGTGAAGCGGGCCCGCGTGATGGTGTTCTACTTCCACGGCGACGATTTCGATCCTGGCGGACGCGGCGAGGCATCCCGCCGTATCTTGGCCGAACGCGGGGTCGGCTATGCCGTCGTCGACCAGCCGGCCAACCTGACGACGCACTGGGCGGCCTCGAGCGGGCTGTTCCAGCGCCTGTTCGGCAGCTGCATCCGCAATTTCGCCGATAAGGCGAAGCTGTCGGGTGAGATGACGTGCTCGCCGGACTGGGGCCAGATGCCCAGCGCCGAGATGAAGCTGCCGCCGGAACTGGCCGAGCCGCAGCCGATGCGGACGGCTTCCGGCGGCGCGGTCGCGCCGACCGGCTCGGGCGCCGCCAGCCTGTCGGTCAAGGCACCGCACCGGCTCCGGGACGTCTGGTACGGGTTCTATCCGAACGGCCGCGAGGTACTGTTCGGCGTCGAGAGCGCGCACGGCGACAACCTCACCGCTGTCTACGCGATCGGGCCGAGCATCGACGACAAGTACCCGGCCGCCTGGAGCCGCCGCAAGGGCCACATCCTCGACGAGAGCTTTGTCTTCGAGGAGCACGGCAAGAGCACGCTGCGGTTCCGCCCGCGGCAGGATGGCGGCCTTGCCGCCACCTGGGTTGCCGCCGACGGCAAGAGCTCGATGACCGCGCACCTGAAGCCGATCGATCCCCACAGCCTGGCACGGCGCGGCGGTCCGCAAGCCTCACCAATATCGCCCGCTACTGCCCACGGCGATGGTGAGGAGGCCCAGAACTAGGTTGGCGGTCACGATCCAGCGGATCTGATTGAGCTGCCCGGCGGCGACAGCAAAGTCGCGCCGGGCCAGCGCCGCCTGCAAGCGGCGCCAGGGCGCAAAATACAGGTGAAAAAACGCCAGCATCATCACGATGCCGATGCCCTGCATGATGTTGACGTAGAGGCCGATCGCCGCGAACCCGCCGAACACGGCAAAGATCATCGTATAGCCGCTGGCCAGCAGCAGCACGATCGCGGCGATCACCCAGCGGAAGAAGCGGTCGAGCACCCGCGACCACAGGTCGAGCCGCGGGCCCGGTTCGAGCGCTGCCGTCGCCGGCCGCAATGCCAATAGCGCAAAGAACATGCCGCCGACCCAGACGGCAGCCGCCAGGCTGTGCAGGAGCAGCGCGACGGTGGCGATCGCGGCGGTGAACGATGGCGCGGGCATCCCTCAGGAGCCATAGGCCGGGGAGCGGCGCGCCAGGCCGTCATAGAGGTCGAGCATGCGGCCGCGCCAGGCGCGCACCGGGTCGGCGGCCGCCAGCAGCTCGAAATCGCTGATCGCGCGCGCCCACTGGAAAGCGCCGAACACGATGTAATCGGCATAGGCCGGCGCCGCTCCGGCGACAAAATCCTGACGCTCGACGGTGCGCCGCAGCGGCTCGAGGCTGGCGCGGAAGGCGGGCAGGTTGTTGTCGCGCTGCTCGACGACGGCTTCGAGAGTCGTGCCGAAGCGCTTCTCCCGGTCGGCGCGGAAATACGCCTGATCGGCCGGCCCGATATGGCGATGGATGTCGAGCAGGACGAGACGGATCACCCCGAGATGCAGCACCGTCTCGGTCCAGTTCTGGACAAAGCGGGTCAATGCACGGCCGGCCTCGCCGCCGAACAATGACGGGCGGTCGCGGTAGCGCTCCTCGAGGTAATCGGCGATCGCCGTCGAATCGTGGACGACATTGGCGTCGTCGACGATCACCGGGACGCGCCCGGCATTCGGCGTCGGCAGTCTGTCCTTCTCGGTGAAACGCCAGGGTACGGTCTCGACGTCGAGGCCCTTGTGCGCCAGCGCCATCCTGGTGCGCCAGCAGAACGGGCTGAAACGGCGCTCGGGCTCGGCCCCGGCGAGGTCGTAAAGAGTGATCGGCATGCTGTCCCCGCTGCTGTTCGCTGTGGCGGCCGCACTATGCCGCGCCGCGGCGGCGATCAACAGCCAGTCGTCAGCCGAGCCCGGCGATGGCGGTGGCGCCGAGCGCGCCGAGGATGACGACGAGCCACGGCGGCACTGCCCACAACGCCAGCAGCAGGAAGGCAACGAGGCCGAGCGCGAAATCGGCCGGCCCGAAGATCGCGCTGGTCCATACCGGGCGGTAGAGCGCCGCCAGCAGCAGCCCGACGACGGCCGCGTTGACCCCGCGCAGTGCCGACTGCACCGCCGGCCGGCGCCGCAGCGCCTCCCAGAACGGCAAGGCGCCCACCAAAAGCAGAAACGACGGCAGGAAGATCGCGACGAGACAGAGAAGCCCGCCGACCCAGCCGTTGGGCGGCAGCCGCATCACCGTGCCGAGATAGGCCGCGAACGTGAAGAGCGGCCCCGGCACGGCCTGCGCCGCGCCGTAGCCGGCGAGAAAGGCGTCGTTCGACACCCAGCCCGGCGGCACCACTTCGGCCTGCAACAGCGGCAGCACGACATGCCCGCCGCCAAACACCAGCGCCCCCGATCGGTAGAACGAATCGAACAGCTTCAACGACTGCGCCGACACCGCGGCCGCCAGCAGCGGCAGGCCGATCAGCAGCGCGAAGAACAGCACGGCGGCGGCGATCGACCAGCTGCGTGGCAGATGGATCGCCAGCGGCGGCATGTCGCGCGCGGCGCCGCCATTGCCGAGCAGCGCCCAGCCGATCAGCCCGCCGGCCGCGATCGCGCCCACTTGGCCCCACGCCGACGGCACCGCCAACACCAGGATCGCGGCGGCGACCGTGACGCTGGCGCGTTGCGGGTCGGGGCAGAGGTTCCTCGCCATCCCCCACACCGCCTGCGCCACGACCGCGACCGCGACGATCTTCAGCCCATGCAGCCAGGCAGCGTGCGACAGGTCGCCAAACCGGCTGACGCCGTAGCCGAACAGGATCATCGCGATCGCCGACGGCATCGTGAAGCCGAGCCAGGCGGCAAACGCGCCGATGAGGCCGGCGCGCACGATGCCGATGCTCATCCCGACCTGGCTCGACGCCGGCCCCGGCAGGAACTGGCACAGCGCGACGATGTCGGCAAAGGCATGCTCGTCGAGCCAGCGGCGGCGCTCGACATATTCGGCGCGGTAGTAGCCGAGATGCGCCACCGGTCCGCCAAAGCTCGTCAGCCCCAGCCGCAGCGACACGAGCAGGACCTCCAGCGCCGACCCGGGCGGACCTGCGGCGGCTGATGCCGGTGTTTCGGCGGGTTGCGACATCACCCTTTCGGCGGCGGCGGCGCGATGAACGGCGCCAGGTCGGCAAGGCCCAGCGCCTGCTCGATCTGGCCGATCTGCTTGGCGGCGTCCGCGTAGCCGTGCTTACCGAATTGCCCGCGCTCGATGTCCTCGAAGCGCTCGCCCATTTCGTCAAGCTGCCGCCGCGACAGCACCTCCTTCCAGGCCTCCTATCCCTCGTTCGTCATGATGATCGTGCCGGAGGCGGCGAACATGCCGCCTACGCCGTGGCAGACGCTGATCTTCGCGCCGGAGACCTGTGCCGGGGCGATGCCGCGCATCTGGCGGACGCTCTCCTGCAGGGCGTACATGCCGTACATGCCGGAATGCATGTAGGAGAGGCCGCCGCCGTTGGTGTTCAGCGGCAGCTTGCCGCCGGGACGCGTGTTGCCGTCGCCGATAAAGGCGGCGGCCTCGCCCTTCGCGCAGAAGCCGAGGTCTTCGAGGCCGTAGATCGGCAGGTGGGCGAAGGCGTCGTAGATCATCAGGTGGTCGACGTCCTCGTGCATGATGCCGCTTTCCTCGAAGGCCTTGGCGCCGGCGACGCGGAAGGCGCGCGAGGAAGTGAAATCCTCCATCTGGCTGACCATCGGCGTCTCCACCGACTCGCCGGTGCCGAGCAAGTAGACGGGCTTGGTCGGGAAATCCTTGGCGCGGTCGGCGGTCGTCAGGATCAAGGCGCCGCCGCCGTCGGTGACGAGGCAGCACATCAACAGGCGGAACGGGTAGGCAATCATCCGCGAACACAGC
>JBLMXS010000517.1:0-4223 GCA_050257895.1 Thiohalocapsa sp. | reverse complement strand
CCACAGCACTTATGTCACTCAAAGGCACCCCTTGGCCGGGCTCGGACCCGGCCATCCACGTCTTTCTGGGCGCTGCAAGACGTGGGTGCGCGGGTCAAGCCCGCGCAAGGGGTCTTGGCTTTGGAGATGTGCGGATCCAATGGCCCGGGCAGAGAGAGCCGCGATCTGCCGCGCCCATTCAGTGGAACCGCGGCTTCACGTCCTCGCACAACAGGCGCAGCGCGTTCAGCACGCGAGGCTGCGGGATCTTGCCGCCGCAGTTCAGCTCTGCGAGGATGCCGTCGAGCCCGATCTCCTCATCGACCTCGCGCAGCCGGGCGGCAAATCCGTGCGGCTCGTCGATGATCACCTGCGTCGCCAGCGCCTCGTCATAGGTCAGCGCCTCCAGCCGCTCGACCCGGCGCAGCCGCTGCACCGCGACGTCGCCGCCGGCCCGCCGTGCCGAGTCCCGGCCCAATTCGGCCTGGTAGGCGAAGAAACTCATCAGGCTTTCCTTTGCCTCGGCGCGGGCGCGCTCGCGCGTTTCGGCGAGATAGGCCGGCACGCGCAGGAAGACGCGTCCGCGCCCGGGATGCCCGGCCTCGGCATAGGCGGCGCGGTAGGCCTTGATGTGCTCCGCCAATTGCACGAACGGCCCCTGCCTGACCGCGACGAAGATCGGCAGGCCGAGCCGGCCAATCTGCGGAAACGTCTCCGGCGTCGCCGCCGCCATGCGCAATTCGGGATAGGGTTTCTGGTAGGGCTTCGGCGTCGCCGCGACGTTGTGGAAGCTGTGGTACTTGCCCTCGTACGAGAAGGATGGGCGGGTCCACGCCAGTTCCAGGATCTCCAAGGTCTCGGCGAAACGCTCGCGGCTCTCGCCGTAGTCGATGCCGTAATCCTCATAGGTCCGCACGACGCCGCTGCGGCCGATGCCGTAGATCAGCCGGCCATGGCTGATCTGATCGACCGTCGCCGCCTCCTCCGCGAGCCGCAGCGGGTGCGACAGCGGCAACACCTGCACCGCCAGCCCGATCTTGATCCTTGAGGTGCGCGCCGCGATGGCGCTCGCCACCATCATCGGCGCCGACATCACCGAGCGCTCCGGCGCGCCGTGCAATTCGGCGAGCCATACCGCGTCGAGCCCGACCCGCTCGGCGAGTTCGACCTCCTCGATCGCGCGGTCGAAGGCGGCGCTTTCGCTGCCGTGCGCTACCGGCGGAAATTCCATGAAGCTGCCGAATTCCATCGCCGCCGACCTCCAATCCCGCTCTCAATTCGTCTCAACTCGGGCTGCCGCATCATCCGGCCGCCGCCCGGCGCAAACAAGCCATGTCTCGGCGCAAGCGCTGCGCCGGCCGCGCATGGCTCGGCGTGAGGAACCTGGACCGCCGGCGCCAGGGTTTGATTGACGTGCCGGGCATGCGGGCGGACGCAGGCGATCCGGGATGCATCCCGGTGGCGCTACGGACAATTCGCGCTACAATTGCGTTGCCGTCGCATATGGCGTCAGCCGCAGGCCTTGCCCACGTCCACGGCGATCCTCCCCGGCAGCGGGGGAGGGAGAGCAGCCGCGGTGTCGGAAGCCCGCTCCCCCGCTTGCGGCGGAGGGCCGGGGTGGGGCAATGAGCGGGAGGAACAGATGATCGTCTTGAAGAACGGGCGGCTGATCGACGGCAGCGGCGCGGCGCCAGTCGACAGCGCGACGATCGTCGTCGACGGAAACCGCATCGCCGAGGTCACGACGCGCAATTCGAGCGACTTCCCCGCCGACGCGCAGGTCGTCGACGTCGCCGGCATGACGGTGCTGCCCGGCCTGATCGACTGCCATGACCACATGGCCAATCACAAATATGATCTGGCGCATCGCTGGCGGCTCGACGAGCCGCAGAGCACCCGCCATCTGCGCACCGCGCAGGTGCTGCGGCAGACCCTCTCTTCCGGCTACACGACGATCCGCGACGCCGCCGGACTCGATGCCGGGTTCAAGCGCGCGATCGAGGAAAGGCTGATCGACGGCCCGCGCCTCGTCCTCTCCTTGTCGATCATCTCGCCCTATGGCGGCATCGGCGACGCGGTCAGCCCGGCCGGGCTGCCGCTCGACGATTGCTGCTGCATCCCGGGCGACCCGCTGCTGCCGTCGAGCGTCGCCAATGGCGTCGATGAGGTCAGGCAGGTGGTGCGCAAGATGGTGCGCGCCGGCGCCGACGTCATCAAATGCGCGACAACCGGCGGCGCTAGCTCGCGCCCCGCCCACGGGCCCTTGGACAGCGCCTTCAACCTCGACGAGATGCAGGCGCTGGTCGAGGAGGCCCAGGCGCTCGACCGCCGCGTCATGTGCCATGCGCTCGGCGGCCGCGGTCTCGACATCGCGATCGAGGCCGGCGTCAACTCGATCGAGCACGGCTCCTATCTCGGCGAGAACCCGCGCCATCTCGAACGCATGGCCGAGAAGAACATCTTTTTCGTGCCGACGCTGCTCGTCTACGAGTACCACCGCAAGTCGCCGCAGCCGCATGTCCGCGAGCGGGCGCAGGCGCTGACCGAGGCCCATGTCGCCAGCATCCGCCGCGCCCTCGAGATCGGCGTCAAGGTGGTTGCCGGGACCGATGCCGGCGGCCACGGCCATCCCGCCAATGCCGGCGAGCTGGAATGCCTCGTCAAGGCCGGGATGACGCCGATGCAGGCCGTGCAGGCCGGCACCGGCTGGGCCGTCGAATGCCTCGGGCGGGAGGACGAATTGGGCACGCTCGCCAAGGGCAAGCTCGCCGATCTCGTCGTCGTTAGCGGCGACCCGCTCGCCGATATCGGCCTGTTGCGGGACGCCGGACGCATCGCCCTCGTCATCAAGGACGGCGAGATCGCCACCAACCGCCTGCAGCGCAGGTAGCGCCGATTTTTGGCGAACAACAGCGACATCGTCATCCCCGGGCTTGACCGGCTTGACCCGGGGATCTCGTGCCGCTGCAAAGCGATGGCCAGGTCAAGCCCGGCCATGACGGCCTTCTTTTTTGGTCGGGTCCCCTACGGAACGACGCCTCGGGCGGCATCGTATTCCGCCACCAGCCGGCGCAGGCGCGGGATCAGCTCTTCACCGTATTGCACCGCGTCGGGGCGCGGGTCGTAGCCGCGGATCAAGAGGCTGGTGGCGCCGAGCTTGTAGTATTCGAGGAGGGCCCGCGCCACCGTGTCGGGGCTGCCGACCAGCGCCGTCGAGTTGCCCTGCGCGCCGGTCGCCGCCGCCAGCGCCGTCCACAGGCAGAGGTCGTGCACCTCGGAAGCGGCCGCCGCCCGCAACAGCCGCTGCGAGCCGATGTTCTGCCGCTGTGGCGGCGGCAGGCCGCCGCGATTGCGCACTACCTGGTCGAGGATCGCCCGCGCACGGTCCCACGCCTCGCCGTCGGTCCTCGCCAGGATCGGCCGGGTCGACAGGCTGAAGCCCGGCCTGCGGCCGGCTGAGGCCGCCATCCGCCGCACCCGGTCGATGAATTGTGCGGTCTCGCGCAGCGGCTCGCCCCACAGCATGTAGACGTCGACATGCGGCGCCAGCGCGGCGATCGCGGCGTCGGAGCCGCCGCCGCCATAGATCGGGATGTGCGGCCGCTGCCTGCAGCGGATCTCGGCATAGGTCCCGCGCGTGCGGTAGAACTCGCCCTCGTGGTCGAACGGCTCGACCGCGGTCCAGGTGCGCCGCAGCAGCCCGACATACTCCGCCGTGCGGCGATAGCGCGCCGCATGGTCGAGCCAGTCGCCGTCCTTCTCCTGGTCGGCGTCGCTGCCACCCGAGATGATATGCACGGCGAGCCGGCCCCCGGTCAGCTGGTCGAGCGTCGCCAGCTTGCGGGCGGCGAGCGGCGGCGCCACGAAGCCAGGCCGGTGCGCCAAGAGAAAGCCGAGCCGCTCGGTAACCGCGGCGGCGTGCGCGCCGACCAGAAAGCCGTCCGGCGCGTCGGAGAAATAGCCGATCAGGACGCGGTCGAAGCCGGCCCGCTCGTGGATCCGCGCGGTTTCCGCGATGGTGTCGGCGTCGAACGGCGGACCCGCGGCCGGGATCAGCTCCGAGGCGACCCGCGGCGCAATCCACCCGATCATCTCCAAGGGCATTTCCACAGGCATCACCCGGACCACCTTAAATCGCAGCGCTGCTCTTGCGTGAGCGGGTGTTGCGCCGGCTCGCCTCGCGCTGTAGCACAAGCCGTAGCATAATTGGCGGTAGCCGGGGGAGGAGAGGATGACCGCGCGCG
>JBLMXS010000516.1:0-4564 GCA_050257895.1 Thiohalocapsa sp. | reverse complement strand
ACGAGGACCAAGGCCGGCCCGCCCCACAGCAGGAGCGTCGCGGTATTGAACGGAGGTCGCAGCAGGACGAAGTCGCCGTAGCGCGAGCGGATATAGGCGATGACCTCCTGATTGCTGTCGCCTTGCGTCAGGCGCTGGCGCACCAGCACCCGCAAATCGTGCGCCAGGTCGGCGTCGGAATCGTCGATCGATTGGTTGCGGCAGACGAGGCAGCGCAGTTCCTGGCCGATCTCGCGCGCCCGCGCCTCCAGCCGCGGATCGGCCAGCATCTCGTCCGGCCGGACCGCATGCGCCGGATGAGTAGAAAGCACGATGAAGCAGACAACGCACAGTGCGCAACAAACCCAATATGTTATCCCGGCGAAGGCCGGGATCCACTTGTCAGGCGCATCGCCGTCGGCGCAATGGATCCCGGCCTGCGCCGGGATGACATCGGTGTGCATGGGTTATTTCTCGAGCCGGGCGACGAGCGGCAGGATCGTCTCGTTGACGACGCGCTCTGTCAGCGGCCCGACATGCTTGTAGCGGATGCGGCCCGTTTTATCGATGACGAAGGTCTCCGGCACGCCGTAGACGCCCCACGCGATGCCGACCTTGCCGTCATCGGTGCCGATCCGCGTGTAGGGGTTGCCGAGCTCGGCGATCCAGGCCTGCGCCGCCGCGTCCTTGTCCTTGTAATCGATGCCGTAGATCGGCACGCGCTGCCGGTGCGCCAGGGCGTTGAGCACCGGATGCTCCTCGCGGCACGGCGCGCACCACGAGGCGAAGGTGTTGACAAGGCTGACATGCCCGGCGAGGTCGGCCGACGAGAACCCCGGCGCGTCGGCGCCAAGCGGCGGCAGCGCAAACTGCGGCGCCGGCTGGTCGATCAGCGGCGACGGGAGCACGTTGGTATCGATGCCGAGTCCGGCCCTGAAGGCGACGGCAAGCGCGGCGAACAGGACCAGCGGCAAAAGGTAGAGCCAGCGTCGTCCGATCATGCCGATGCCGAATCTAGCACCGCTTGCGGTCCGGTCATTCCGCTGCCTGGACATCGACGGTCACCACCTCCCGCGGGCGGCGCGCCGGGGCGCCGACGCGGTGCCGGCGGTCGGACAGCGATACCAGCCCGCCGAGCGCCATAGCCGCTGCGCCGAGCCAGATCCACGGTACCAGAGGATTGTAATAGAGCCGCAGCAGATAGCCGCCGTTTCCGTCGGGATCGCCGATGACGGCGTAGACATCGGCGAGTAGGTTGGTGCGGATCGCCACCCCGGTCGCGGTGCCGTTCTCCACCCGGTAGAAGCGCTTCTCGGGGTGGAGGACGGCAATCTGCCGCCCGTGGCGCAGCAGCCGCAGGTCGCCGCGCGTCGCCGTGTAATCGGGACCGCTGACCTGGTTGACGGCGTCGAGCGCCAGCGTGTAGCCGGCCAGCTCGAAGGATTGGCCGGGCTTGCCGTTGACGATCTTCTCCTCGGTCCAGGCGTTGGAGCCGGTGATGCCGGCGATCACCACCGCCATGCCGGCATGCGCCAATGTCATCCCCCAGGCAGCGCGGGGCAGATGCCGAGCGCGCCGCAGCACCGTCGACAGCGGCTCACCAAAGAGATGCACACGCTCGGCCAGCTCGGTCGCCGTCGCGGCCAGCAGCCAGGCCGCCAGCGCGAGGCCGCAGGCGGCGCCGAGCGAGCTCATGCCGGCGGCCATCAGCACCACCAGCGCCACCGCCGCCGTCACCCCGAAGGCCAGCTTCAAGCGCCCGAGCGCCGCCCACAGATCGCCGCGCTTCCACGGCAGCAGCGGCCCGACCGCCATCGCCATCAGCAGCGGCACCATGATCGGGACAAAGGTCATCGCGTAGAACGGCGGGCCGACCGATACCTTCTGATGCGCGACAACGTCGAGCAGCAGCGGGTAGAGCGTCCCCAGCAGCACGGTTGCGGCGGCGGTCGTCAGCAGCAGGTTGTTCAACAGGAGGCCGCCCTCGCGCGAGATCGGCGCAAACAGGCCGCCTCCGACCATAGACGGTGCTCGCCACGCGAACAGCAGCAGCGCCCCGCCGGTGTAAAAGCTGAGCAGCAGCAGGATGAAGACGCCGCGGCGCGGGTCGGTGGCAAAGGCGTGCACCGAGGTCAGGACGCCGGAGCGCACGAGGAAGGTGCCCAACAGGCTCAGCGAAAAGGTGATGATCGCCAGCAGCACCGTCCAGGTCTTCAACGCCTCGCGCTTCTCGACGACGATCGCCGAGTGCAATAGCGCCGTGCCGACGAGCCACGGCATGAACGAGGCGTTTTCGACCGGGTCCCAGAACCACCAGCCGCCCCAGCCGAGCGTGTAGTACGACCACCAGCTGCCCATCGCGATGCCGGCGGTCAGCGCGCACCACGCGGCGAGCGTCCACGGCCGCACCCAGCGCGCCCAGGCGGGGTCGACGCGGCCCTCGATCAACGCCGCGATGGCAAAGCAGAACGAGATCGAAAACCCGACATAGCCGAGATAGAGACAGGGCGGGTGGAACGCGAGGCCGCGGTCTTCGAGGATCGGGTTGAGCCCGGCGCCGTCCGGCGGCGGCGGCCACAGCCGCAGGAACGGGTTCGACGTGAACAGGATGAACAGGAGAAATCCCACCCCGATCATCGCCTGTACCGCCAGCACGCGGGACCGCAAGGCCGGCGGCAAATTGTGCCCGAAGAGCGCGACGGCGGCCCCGAACAAGGCCAGGATGAAGACCCACAAGAGCATCGAGCCCTCGTGGTTGCTCCACACGCCGGTCAGCTTGTAGAGCATAGGCTTCAGGCTGTTCGAGTTGGCGGCGACATTGGCCAGCGAGAAATCGCTGACCGCATACGCGTGCATCAGTGCGAAGAAGGCGGTCGCGATAAAGGCGAACTGCGCCAGCGCCGCCGGCCGCGCCCAGCCCATCAGCACCGCATCGTTGCGAGCCGCGCCGACGAGCGGCACGAGGCTCTGCAGCGTCGCGACGCACAGCGCCAGCACGAGCGCGAAATGTCCGATCTCGTCGATCATCGCATACTGGCGTCGACTATTGGCGTATTGCAGGGCGCGATCGTCATCGCCGGGCGTGACCTTGACCTTTCCCGGGGATCAGCCGGATGGCCAAGCCCGGCCATGCCGCAACCGGAGCAGGTTCCGCAGAACAAAAGCCCTACCCCCGAGCCGGCGTGTACTTGGCGAGGAATTCCTTGACCCGGACCTTCGCCGCCTCGAGCGCCGGGCCGCTCTTCCATTCCGGGATGAATTCGCAGTTCGGCAAAAGCTTCGACAGCTCCTCGGAGATCGGGTAGGGGTGCGCCTCGTCGTTGCCGGCCAGCACCATGCAGGGCGTCTTGACGCTCTTCACGAACTCGCGGTCGCAGCAGTACGTGAAGCCGGCGGCGTAGAGATTATGGTGGAATCGGTCGAGCACCTCCGGCGTCGCCTCGGGATGGTCTTTCAGCGACTCGGCCCAGGCGTTGAAGCGGGCGGCACGCGTTGCCGGCAACGGTCCGACCCGACCGATCGGCTGCGCCAGGACCGCCGAAGCGACCCGCTCCGGCTGCTTTTTCAATAGATTCAGAATGAACGAGCCGCCAATGCACTGGCCGTACAGATGGCAGCGGTCGATGCGCAAATGGTCGAGGATCGCGATATGGTCGGCGGTGTAGGAATCCCAGCCGTCCTGCGCGGCGATCGGGGCGCGCGACTGGCCGCCGGCGTTCCGCTGGTCCATCGCGATGACGCGGTAATTGGCGGCGAACTCGGCGATCGGATTGATCGGCGCCGACGGCTGGCTCCAGACATCGATCACCGAGGCCAGCCCGGCCGGCGCAAAGGTCAGGATCGGAAAGCCCCGGCCATATTCCTCGTAATGGATATGAGCGCCGTGATGCTCGATCCTCGGCATGTCGGTGTCCTTTCGCGTTTGCGCGAGCCCGCCGAACAGGGCGGGATGGATCGACATGCTAAGGATATTTGCGGCGAAACTAAAGCGCGGCAGGGGCGCCGGATCGTCGCCCCTGCCCAATGGAGTGCCTTAGGAGGCGAGTGCCTCGCGGCCGGACGTGGTTTGCGGGCGGGGCCCGCCCGCCTCAGGCCGCCTTGCGCGTCGGCGTCGCCGTCGGCCGGACCGAGCGGGCTGGCTCCGCAGTCTCGGCGTCCGCCGTCTGGGCCGCCGCCGGCGTCTCGTCGG
Source organism: Thiohalocapsa sp. (assembly GCA_050257895.1). Taxonomy (GTDB): domain Bacteria; phylum Pseudomonadota; class Alphaproteobacteria; order ATCC43930; family CGMCC-115725; genus DATARH01. The sequence continues at coordinate 396 of JBLMXS010000516.1, read as the reverse complement.
TCATGTCCATCAGCCGGCGCAGCTGGTCCCGGCCGCGCGACAGGTGCGAGCGCACCGTGCCGACCGGCACGCCAAGGATCAGCGCCACCTCTTCGTAGCGCATCCCTTCGAGGCCGACGAGCAGGATCACCTGGCGCTGCTCCTGCGGCAATTTGGCGATCGCGTTCTCGAGGTCGCGCAATTGCAGCGTCGCCATTGCGCTCGGATGGACGGTCAGCACCGGCGCCATCTCCTCGACCGCGACGCTGACCCCTTCGCGCACCGAGCGGCGCACGTCGTTGACATGCTGGTTGTGCAGGATCGTGAACAGCCAGGCCCGCAGATCGGTGCCGGGCTGCCATAGATGCTGTTTGGCCACGGCCCGCGTCAGGCAGTTCTGCACGAGGTCGTCGGCCC
>JBLMXS010000515.1:0-5205 GCA_050257895.1 Thiohalocapsa sp. | reverse complement strand
AGGAACGCGGCCTCGATTTCTACCCGGTGTTCACCCGCAAAGTCGCGACCGACGTCTCCTATCTCGCCTGCACGCGCCGGATGCTGGCCGCCGGCCCCGCCTTCTATCCGCAATTCGCCACCCACAACGCGCACACGCTGGCCGCCATCCTGGAACTCGCCGGCGACCGCGATGACTGGGAGTTCCAGCGCCTGCACGGCATGGGCGAGGCGCTCTACGCCGAGATCGTCGGGCCCACGAAGCTCAATCGGCCGTGCCGCATCTACGCGCCGGTCGGCAGCCACGAGGATTTGCTGCCCTACCTGGTGCGGCGGCTGTTGGAGAACGGCGCCAACACCTCGTTCGTCAACCGCATCGCCGACGAGCGCGAGCCGATCGACGACATCGTCGCCGACCCGGTATCGCAGCTGGCGCGCCTGCCGGTGAAGCCGCACCCGCGGATCCCGCTGCCCGCCGACCTGTACCAGCCGGTGCGGCGCAATTCCGCCGGCCTCGACCTGGCCGATCGGCGCGTGTTGGCAGAGCTGCGCACGGCGCTGACCGCGGCGGCGCGGCGGCCGTGGCGCGCGGCGCCGATTGTCGGCGGTCTCGAGACGGCGGCTCCGGGCGAGCCGGTGTTCGATCCGAGCGATCGGCGGCGGCAGATCGGCACCGTCGCCGCGGCGGCGCCGGCGGCGGTCGAGGAGGCGCTGGCGCGTGCGATACGCGCGGCCCCGGCATGGGACATGACCCCGGCCGACGCGCGCGCCGCGGTGCTGGAGCGCGCCGCGGAGCTCTATGAGCGCCATCGCGCCGAGCTGATGGCGCTGATCATCCGCGAAGGCGGGCGGACCATCCCCGATGCGCTGTCGGAGCTGCGCGAGGCGTGCGATTTCCTGCGCTATTACGCCGCCCGCGCCCGCGCCGACTTCGCCCAACCGGAGCTGCTGCCAGGCCCGACCGGCGAGCGCAACGAGCTGGCCTTGCACGGGCGCGGCATCTTCGCCTGCATTTCGCCGTGGAACTTCCCGCTGGCGATCTTCACCGGCCAGATCGCGGCGGCGCTCGCCGCCGGCAACGCCGTCATCGCCAAGCCGGCCGAGCAGACGCCGCTGGTGGCGGCGGCCGCGTTGCGCCAGCTGCTGGCGGCCGGCATCCCGGCGGACGTACTGCACCTGCTGCCGGGCGGCGGCGAGACAGTCGGCGCCGCGCTGGTCAGCGACTGGCGCATCGCCGGCATCGCCTTCACCGGCTCGACCGAGACGGCGCGCGCGATTGCCCTGGCGCTGGCGCAGCGGCCCGGGCCGATCGTGCCGTTGATCGCCGAGACCGGCGGGCAGAACGCGATGATCGTCGATTCGTCGGCGCTTGCCGAGCAGGTCGTCGCCGACGTCCTGACGTCGGCCTTCGACAGCGCCGGCCAGCGCTGCTCGGCATTGCGGCTGCTCTACCTGCAGGAGGACGTGGCCGAGCCGATCCTGGCGATGCTGGCCGGAGCGATGGCCGAGCTGCGGATCGGCGATCCGGCTCTGCTGGCGACCGATGTCGGCCCGGTGATCGACGAGGCGGCGCGCCAGGGCCTCGAGAGGCACGCGGCGCGTATTGTCGCCGAGGGGCGGCTTCTCTACCAATGCCCGCTGGCGCCGGGGAGCAGACACGGCAGCGAACCGGGGAACGAACCCGGCGTCTTCTTCGCGCCGCGGCTTGTCGAGATCGACAGCGCGCGCCGGCTCGACCGCGAGGTGTTCGGGCCGATCCTGCATGTGGTCCGCTGGCGCGCCGACCGGCTCGACGCGGTGATCGACGAGATCGCCGGCGCCGGGTATGCGCTGACGCTCGGCATCCACAGCCGAATCGACGAGACGGTGCAGCATGTGCTGGCGCGGCTCGGGGTCGGCAATTCCTACGTCAACCGCAACATGATCGGCGCCGTTGTCGGGGTGCAGCCGTTCGGCGGCGAGCGGCTGAGCGGCACCGGGCCCAAGGCGGGCGGGCCTCGCTATCTCTACCGTTTTGCGACCGAGCGCACGGTTTCGATCGACACCACCGCCGCCGGCGGCAATGCGAGCCTCCTCTCGCTCAACGACCCGGAGAGTTGAGCGCGGGCGTAATTGGCGCTTCTGGCCGGATGCGGCGCACGCTAGAATGCCGGCCGCGGTGACCGGGGGGAGGCCGGCAGATTCCGGCTGGTTCTTGCGTAGCGGTTCGGCGCCGATTGTCCGATTCCGTCGGTGTTGCGCAAATGTCTCGGCATGACCGACGGAATCCATCGCTTTGCATGCAAACTGTTGCACGAATGTCGCTTCCGGCCGCGTTCTGCACAAGCCCCGCGATTGACGGCGTTGGCGAGCTAAAAACCGGTTGCCATCGTAAAAGTCGATGGTAATCATGGCGCATCGGTGGTGGCGCAACCATCGTCACACGCGTATTTGCGGCCGGAGGTTGAGGGGATGAGAAAATCACTGCTAGGCGCCGGTGTCGCGCTCGCCATGGCGTTCGGCTGGGCGAACGCGCAGGCGCAACTGCTTGTGCCACCCAGTGGGCCGGGGGCGTGGTATTTCGGTGGCGAAGGCGGCTGGACCAGCCTCGACAGCCCCGAGATCGGCCGGCATGCCGGTGCGAGGTGGCGCGAGGCGTTCGGCGACGGCTTCAACGTGGGCGTTCGCGGCGGGTACGAATGGGGGCCGTGGCGGTTCGAGGAAGAATTCAGCTTCCGGCAGAACGGCATCAAAAGCCTCAAGTGGGACGGTGCGCCGCGGATCAAGACGAACGGCAACCGCGATGCCTACGCCATCATGACCAATGCCATCTACGACATTCCGGTCGGCTGGGCGGTCTCGCCGCATATCGGGGCCGGCATCGGCGCCATCGTGTTGCATGACGGCATTGGCGTTCCCGGGTTTGGTAGCGTTACCAGCACCGATGACGTCGTGTTCGGCTACCAGGCGATAGGCGGCATCCGCTACAACATCAATCCGACCCTGGCGTTCGACGTCGACTACCGCTATCTGGCAAGCGCCGAGGACGCGCGGTTGCGGGTCACGCACACCGTCCCGCCGGCGCTTCTCGGCGGGAGGGGCGTCTACACCTCGGGTTACGCATCGCACAGCGTCGTCGCCAGCTTGACGTTGCGCTTCGGCGCGCCGCCGCCGCCGGTCGTCGCGCCGCCAGCGCCGCCGGCCCCGCCGCCGGTCATGCGCAAGGTGTTCCTGGTGTTCTTCGACTGGGACAAGGACACGATCACGCCTGAGGGCATGGCGATCATCCAGCAGGCGGCTGCGGCGTTCCGTGGCGGCGCCCCGGTCACGATCCAGGTCACCGGCTACGCCGACCGCTCGGGCTCGCCCGGCTACAACCAGCGGCTCTCCGAGCGGCGCGCCAACAACGTCGCCAACGCGATGGTGCGGATGGGCGTACCGCGGCAGGCGATGGCGGTCAGTGGCCGCGGCGAGAACGACAACCGCGTGCCGACGGCCGACGGTGTGCGCGAGCCGCAGAACCGCCGCGTCGAGATCGTCTTCCCGTAAGACACACGCTGCGAACGAGATCGGGGCCGTACAAGCGGCCCCGACCTCACCGAAGACCGCCGCGCCTCGCGCGGCGGTTTTTCTTTTGGCAGCGGCGATGACTGAGCATGCGCTGCGTGGATCAAACCGACCATGCCATGCTTGTCATACTGGCGAAGGCCGGTATCCATGGCCGAACTGGACCCCGGCCTTCGCCGGGGTGACGCTCAATTTGATGCTGCAAAGTTCAGATTGGGGACACTAGGATCGCAGCCTGCGCTTCTCCCGCTCCGAAAGGTCGCCGATGCCCGATTCGCCGCCGATGCCGCTCTCCCGCTTTACGGTCATCGATCTGACCCGGGTGCGCGCCGGGCCGACGGCAGTGCGCCAGCTGGCCGATTGGGGCGCCGACGTCATCAAGATCGAGGCGCCGCCGGCGCCGGGCGCCGGCGAGGGGCTCGGCGGGCCGCGCCACGGCCCCGATTTCCAGAACCTGCATCGCAACAAGCGCTCGCTGACGCTCGACCTGAAGGCGCCGGAAGGGATCGAAATCTTCAGGAAGCTGGTGTGCTGCGCCGACGTGCTGGTCGAGAACTATCGGCCCGACGTCAAGACGCGGCTCGGCATCGATTATGCGGCGCTGAAGCCGCTCAACCCCCGCCTCGTCTACGCCAGCATTTCCGGCTTTGGCCAGGACGGGCCGTACCGCGACCGCCCCGGCTTCGACCAGATCGCGCAGGGCATGGGGGGCCTGATGTCGATCACCGGCCTACCGGGGCAGGGGCCGGTCCGGGTCGGCATCCCGATCGCCGATCTGTCTGCCGGCATCTTCACCGCGATGGGCATCCTGATCGCCCTCCTCGAGCGCGAGATTTCAGGCGAGGGGCAATGGGTGCAGTCCTCGCTGCTCGCGGCGCAGATCGCGATGCTCGACTTCCAGGCGGCGCGCTGGCTGATCGCGCACGAGGTGCCCGAGCAGGCCGGCAACGACCACCCGACCTCGATCCCGACCGGCGTCTTCAAGACCCGGGACGGCCACATCAATATCGCCTCGGCCGGCGACGAGATCTTCGGCCGCCTGTGCCGGGCGCTCGACCGCCCCGATCTGGCTGACCACCCGGATTACAAGACCGGCCGGGCGCGCTCCACGAACCGCAAGGCGCTCAATGCGGCGATCGAGGCGATCACCGCGACCCGCGACAGCGCCGAATGGATCGACATGTTCAACAAGGCGGGCGTCCCGGCAGGGCCGATCTATGCGATGGACCAGGTGTTCGCGGACCCGCAGGTACGGCACATCGGCATCGCCCAACCGGTCGACCACCCGGCGCTGGGTCGTATCGACCTGGTCGGCCAAGCCGTGACGCTGTCGCGCACGCCGAGCCGCCTCGCCACCGCCAGCCCGGAAGCCGGCGAGCACACCGACGCGATCCTCGCGGAACTCGGCTATGGGGAAGCCGACATCGCGCGACTGCGCCAGCGCCATATCGTGTGAGGCTCGGCCATGCCCGTTATCAACCGCATCGCCGATTTCCAGGCCGAGATGGCGGCCTGGCGGCATGACATCCATGCCCATCCCGAGACCGCGTTCGAGGAGCATCGCACAGCCGAGATCGTCGCCGAGCTGCTCGAATCGTTCGGGATTGCGGTCGAGCGCGGCGTCGCCAAGACCGGAATCATCGGGACCTTGCACGGATCGCGGCCCGGCCCTCGCGCGGTC
>JBLMXS010000514.1:0-5481 GCA_050257895.1 Thiohalocapsa sp. | reverse complement strand
GAAGAAATACACGACCAGCGAACTGCTCGCCCGCATGGCCTATGTCTATGGCCGCAAGCGCCCGACGCCGCTGCCCCGCGATCTCGGGCAATTCGCGTTCTTTCACCCGGATGAAGATTATCGCGCGGAGGAAGATCATTCGGACGATTGCGACGATCACATTCGGACCTCGAACCTCGTCCTCTTCGGCCGCACCCGAATGCTCGGCAGCCACACCTACAACGACGAGGCCGGCGGCCGCCTGTTGCGCCGCGCCGCCGTCGGCGACCGAGTGAGGCTGCAGAAATACGGCACGACGCTCACGCTGACGATCGAGCAGGTCTTTCCGACCGAGACCGGCGCCTCGGTCCGGTTCGCCGAGGACCTCGCGCCCGAGTTCTATGACGAGAATTCGCAGGAGTGGACGATCCTCGAGATCGTCCCGAGGGCGGCGTTTGTGAAAACCGCGCCGCCGTGGCTGCCGCCGCAAGCCGCCGGCGCTGCCGTCTGGCTGCACAATTTCGCGACGCGGGCCGCCCGGTTGGTGCGCTGACCCGTCCAAAAGCGGGTAGGCCTGCGCCGCAATCGACGATTGACCGCCAGCCTCAGCGTTCATACGTGCAGCAGGACCCAATCGGGCCGGCGCACGGAGCGGGCGATGGGCGACGCGGATTCGTACATTATCGAGCAGAACTGGGCGGCTTACCGCGACGAGGAGCACGCAATTTGGCGGCTCTTGTTCGAGCGCCAGCAGCGCCTTCTGCTCGGGCGCGCCTGCGATGAATATCTCGACGGGATTGGCCGGCTCGGCGTTGCCGCGGGCGGCATCCCCGACTTCGTCCGACTGAGCGACATCCTGGAGTCTGCCACCGGCTGGCGCATCGTCGCGGTCCCGGACCTCGTTCCCGACGACGTGTTTTTCGCGCTGCTGGCGCGCCGCCGTTTCCCGTCGACCTGCTTCATCCGCCGCCGCGACCAGCTCGATTACCTGCAGGAGCCGGACGTCTTCCACGACATCTACGGCCATGTGCCGCTGCTGATGAACCCGGTCTTTGCCGATTACATGCAGGCCTACGGCGAAGGCGGCCTCAAGGCGCTGCGCCTTGGCCACCTGCCGCATTTGGCGCGGCTCTACTGGTACACGGTCGAGTTCGGGCTGCTGGCGACGCCGCAGGGGCTGCGGATTTATGGCTCGGGCATTCTCTCCTCGGGCGGCGAATCGGTCTATTGCCTCGACGATCCGCGGCCGCACCGGCTGCCCTTCGACCTGCGTCGGGTGATGCGGACGCAGTACCGCATCGACCGCTACCAGGAGATGTATTTCGTGATTCGCGATTTTGACCAGCTGTTCGCGGCGACGCGGCCCGATTTCGCCCCGATCTACCGGGAGGTCGCGGCGTTGCCGGAGATCGCCGCCGCTGCGGTGCTACCCGAAGAACAGCCGTTCGCGCCGGCCCCGATCGCTGCCGGCGCAGGCAAAAAGAAAGGGCCGCACCGGAGCGCGGCCCGAGTTTAGGGAGGAAACGCCTAGAAGACGTACGGCAGAACCAGCCATGGTTCATGCCGCACCGCACAATTAGGGATTTCCGTGAGCCAAGTCAACCCCCTCGGCAAAAATCGTTGGCAGCATTGGGCGCCGCTCATAGCTGGCACCGCTCCTGCAGCATGCCCTTGTGTGCACTGCACAAGGAACGGCGTCGGCTGTGGCCGGTGCCCGATCGCTTGACCCGGCGATGCCTGCCCCTCCCCCGCTGGCTCGCGATGCCGCGCTGTTTCTCGATCTCGACGGCACGTTGCTGGAGATCGCGCCGCGGCCCGAACTGGTGCGGGTGCCGGATGGGCTGCCGGCGCTGCTGGCGCGCCTGGCGGCGCAGCGCGATGGCGCGCTGGCCGTGGTTAGCGGCCGCCGGCTCGCCGATGTCGACTTGCTGCTCGCGCCATGGCGCGGTGCCGTGGCGGCGCTGCACGGCAGCGAGCGCCGCCGCGGCGACGGCAGCTTTGTGCGGGCCGAGGCCGACGACGCCGTCGCGGCTTTGGAGGAACTGCGGGATCCGCTGCGCCTGGCGGCGGCGCCGCGGCCCGGCGTATGGCTCGAAGACAAGGGCGAGACCTTGGCGCTGCACTACCGCGCGGCGCCGGAGCGGGAAGCGGAGCTGCGCGATCTGGCGGCGCGGCTGGTGGCGGAGGCGGGCGACCGGCTACGCCTCATTGCCGGCAAGATGGTTCTCGAGGTGCAGCCGCGCCACCACAACAAGGGCGCCGCCATCGCCGCCTTCCTCCGCGAGCCGCCGTTCTGCGGCCGCCAGCCGGTCTTTGTCGGCGACGACACCACCGACGAAGACGGCTTTCGCGAGGTCAACCGCCGCGGCGGGGTGTCGGTCCGTGTCGGCCCGAGGGCGACAACCGCCGCAGCTTGCGAGCTGCCGTCGGTCGGCGTCGCGCTCGATTGGCTGCGGGCCGCGGCGGCGGACCGGCCGAGCGTCGGAACGAGATAGAAGGCGGGCCGTTCAACCAAAGGTCGCCGCGCAACGAGGAGAAAATGTCGATGGCGCACATTGAGCTGACCGCCGCGCCGCAGCGCATGTCGGCGCGGCAGCCGGCCCGGCCTCGCGCCGCGCCGAGGCGGCGGCTGGTGGTGGTGTCGAACCGCGTCGGGCCGCTTGAGGCCGGCAAGGCGGCCCAAGGCGGTCTGGCGGTGGCATTGCGCGCCGCGCTGGCGGAGGCCGGCGGCATTTGGTTCGGCTTCAGCGGCGCGGTCAACGAGCGGGCGGGCGGCACCCCGCGTCTCGAGACGGCCGACAACATCACCGCCGCCACACTCGACCTGACGCGCCGCGATTACGACGAATACTACATCGGCTTTGCCAATCGCGTGCTGTGGCCGCTGTTCCACTACCGGCCGTCCCTGATCGGTTTTTCCCGGCGCACTCTCGCCGGCTATCTGCGGGTCAACGACCTCTTCGCGCGCGGCTTGCTGCCGATGCTGCGGCCGGACGATATGGTGTGGGTGCACGACTACCACCTGATCCCGTTTGCTGCGGCATTGCGGCGGCAGGGCTGGCGCGCGCCCATCGGGTTCTACCTGCACACGCCGTTCCCGGCGGCCGAGGTGGTGCGCCTCTTGCCGAACCATCGCGACTTGGTGGCGGCGCTGTGCGAATACGATCTGGTGGGTTTCCAGACGGTGACCGACCAGCAGGGCTTTGCCGACTACCTGTTGCGTTGCGCCGGCGGCGAAAGGCTGACCGCCGACACCTATCGCGGTTTCGGCCGTATCGTCCGCACCGTCGCCATTCCGGTCGGGGTCGATGTCGACGTGATCGGGGAGCAGGCCGAGCGCGCCGAGAATTCGCGGCAAACGCGCCGGTTGCGCGACAGCATCCGCGACCGCGCGCTGATCATCGGCGTCGACCGGCTCGACTATTCTAAGGGGTTGCCGGCGCGCTTCTCGGCCTACGCGCACTTGATCGAGCATTACCCGCAGACCCGCGGCCGGGTGACGTATTTGCAGATCGCACCGCCGTCGCGCGCCGAGGTGCCGGAATACCGCGAGGTCCGCCGCGCCCTCGAAGTCGCCGCCGGGAGCATCAACGGCCGCCATGCGGAGTTCGATTGGACGCCGCTGCGGTACCTCAACAAGAGCTTCCCGCACCACGTGCTGATGGGGTTCTATCGCGAGGCGCGGCTGGCGCTGGTGACGCCGCTTCGCGACGGCATGAACCTCGTGGTAAAGGAATACTTGGCCTCGCAGCCGCCGCACGACCCCGGCATGCCGGTGCTGTCGTGTTTCGCGGGGGCCGCGCAGGAGCTGGCGGAGGCGCTGATCGTCAACCCTTTTGACGGCGAAGGCGTCGCCGAGGCGATCGTGCAGGGACTGGAGATGCCGCTCGACGAGCGGCAGGAACGCTGGAACGCTATGATGTCAACATTGCGCCGCAACGATGCACAGGCTTGGCGGCGCCGCTTTGTCGAGACGCTGGCGGACTGCGCCGCCACCACCACCGCCAGCGGAGGCTAGGCCATGATGGCAGGACAGGGCACCGCACTGGTCGGCGACATCGGCGCGACCAATGCGCGTTTCGGCCTCGTCTCGGACACCGGCGCGATCCTCGATTCAGGCACGTTCGACGTTGCCGACTTCGCCGAGATCGGGCTGGCGATCGAAGCCTATTTCGCGGGTTTGTCGGGTTTGTCGAAGCCGACCCGCGGGGCGCTCGCGATCGCCGCTGCGATCACCGGCGACGAGATCCGCATGACCAACCATCCCTGGCACTTCTCGGTCGAGGCGCTGCGCCGCCGGCTCGGCCTCGCGCAGCTTCTGGTGATCAACGATTTCACGGCGGTCGCCCTGGCCCTGCCGCGGCTCACGGCGGCCGACCGCTTGGCTGTCGGCGGCAGCGACACGGTCGAGGGGCAGCCGATCGGGGTGCTTGGCCCCGGCTCGGGTCTCGGCGTCTCGGGGCTGGTCCGGGTCCCCGGCTCAGCTCTCGCGCAGTGGGTGGCGCTCACCGGCGAGGGCGGGCACATGACGATGGCGGCGTCGAGCGAGCGCGAGGAGGGGGTGCTGCGGCTGATGCGCCGGCGCTTCGACCACGTCTCGGCCGAGCGCGTTCTGTCCGGCCCCGGCCTCGTCAACCTGTACAACGCTCTGGCGGAACTCGATCGCGTCCCGGCGGCGCAATATACCGCGGCGCAGGTTACCGACCCGCAGCTCGGCGCGCAGGACCGGCATTGCGCCGAGGCGACCGCGATGTTCTGCGCCATGCTCGGGACCGTCGCCGGCGACCTGGCGCTCACCCTCGGCGCCCGCGGCGGCGTCTACATCGCCGGCGGCATCGTGCCGCGGCTCGGCGCGCGGTTTGGCGCCAGCGGCTTTCGCGCGCGGTTCGAAAAGAAGGGCCGGCTGAGCCCCTATCTCGCCGCCATCCCGACCTGGGTCATCACCCACAAACTGCCCGCCTTCCTCGGCTGCGCTGCCGCCCTCGAGCAAGCGTAACCGGGACCGCCGGCGTCCCGCCGGCAAGCCGGCCGGCCCGGCGGTCCCGGGAGTCAGTCGCGCGGCGCGGCGGCGCGGCGCAGACGATCGTTGATCGCGCGGCCGAGCCCCTGTTGCGGAATCGGCATCACCGCGATGCCGGTGAACTCCGGCCGGTCAAGCCGCCGGAGCATCGCGAACAGATTGGCCGCCGCCTCGGCGAGATCGCCGCTCTGGGACAGATAACGCACCTCGGCGAAGCCGGAGGGCGTCTCGGCGCCGAACGCCAGCAGCGCCTCGCCCGGGCGCGCGTCGGTCGCCTCGAGGCGGAGCGGCAGGTGCGGTGCGTAATGGCTCGGCAGGCGGCCCGGCGAGCGCGGCGGCCCCTCCCCCTCGGCGGCCAGCGCGACCGGCCCAAGCACCCGGATCAGCTCTTCGAGCGTCACGCCGCCAGGCCGCAGCAGCACCGGCGCCGGCCCCGTCAGATCGAGCACGGTCGAGTCGACGCCCACCGGGGACGGCCCGCC
>JBLMXS010000513.1:0-3436 GCA_050257895.1 Thiohalocapsa sp. | reverse complement strand
GGCCGGCACCGCGGCGGTCGGGTCCCGGTCGTGCTGCCCCGCCGCCTTGACAGCACCCGACCTGACGCTATCTTGACCGCGACACCATCGCAGCTTTCCCCGATCGCTTGACGGGATCGCTTAACGGGATTGGATAAATGGCCAAGACCAACACCGTCCTCATCAAGCTGGTCAGCAGTGCCGACACCGGCTTTTTCTATGTGACGAAAAAGAATCCGCGGACAAAGACCAACAAGCTCGAGCTGAAAAAGTTCGACCCGGTGGCGCGCAAGCACGTCATCTTCAAGGAAGCGAAGATCAAATAGCGCCGGCGCCTACTGCGCCTTTTCTAAGAAGTGTCATCCCCGCGCAAGCCCGGATCCAGTGCTCCTGCGCTTCTTGCAGTTGAGAGGTGGATACCGGCTTTCGCCGGCATGACAGGATTCAGTTACGAGACGATCGCGATCTCGCGCGACGCATCCAGCGGCGTCGCGTCATCGGCGCCCGCCGCAATCGTGCGGTTGCGGCCGCCGCGCTTTGCCTCGTAGAGCGCGTCGTCGGCGCGCTTCAACAGGCTTTCCTGAGTCTCGTCGGCGCCGCTCACGGCAATGCCGATGCTGACCGTGACCGACAGGCTTGTCCTTTCTTCCGGCAACACGAACGGCTGGTCGGCGACCGCGGCGCGCAGCCGCTCGGCGACGACGACCGCACCGCCGAGGCTCGTCTCCGGCATCACCACGACGAATTCCTCGCCGCCAAGACGCCCGACCAAGTCGACGCTGCGGACCTGCCGCATCGCCCGTCCGGCCAGCTCGCGCAACACCTCGTCGCCGGCCGGATGCCCGTAGCGGTCGTTGACCTGCTTGAAATGGTCGATGTCGAACAGCATCACCGCCGTCTCGCCGACCGTATCCGACCGCGCCAGTACCTCGTTCAGATGCGCGAACAGGTAGCGGCGGTTGTAGAGCCCGGTCAGCTCGTCGGTCAGCGCCAATGACAGGCTGCGGCGATAGTTGCTGCGCAGCCGCTCCTGCAAGCGCTTGCGGCGCAGCTGAGTGCGCACCCGCGCTAACAGCTCGTTACGGTCCACCGGCCTGACCAGATAGTCGTTGGCGCCGAGATCGAGTCCCTTGGCGAGGCGCGGCAGCTCGTCGTCGCGGGCCATCAGCAGGATCGGCAGCTGGCGCAGGCTCTCCTTGGCGCGCCATTGCGAGACGAGGCGCAGCGGGTCGCCGTCGGCCATCGACAGGCTCGCGATCACCAGCTCGACCGACTCGTCGAGCATCGCCTGCGCCTCACCGCACGAAGCGGCGCGCACTACCGAGGCCGTCACCGGCGACAGCGTGTCGATAATCCTGGTGGCGGCAAAGCCCTGGTCGTCGATCAACAGGATGCGCGCGGCGCTGACGTCGGCGCTGACCTCGGCGCCGCTCTCGTCGCTGCTGAAGCGGCCGCAGACCTCCTCGCGCACCCGAAGCTCATCCATCATCCGCTTCATCCGCACCAGCGAGCGGACCCGGGCGAACAGCGCGATGTCGCTGACCGGCTTGGTCAGGAAATCATCGGCGCCGGCCTCCAGCCCGCGCAGGCGATCGGCCACGTCCGACAAGGCGGTGACCATTACGACCGGGATGTCGGCGGTGCGGGGACTGGCTTTCAGCCGGCGGCAGACCTCGAAGCCGTCCATCCGCGGCATCATCACATCGAGCAGGATGATGTCGGGCAGTTCGGTTTCGGCCAGATCGAGGGCGGTCGGGCCGTCAAACGCGCTGGCGACTTCGAAATACTCGCTGGCGAGTTTCGCCTCCAGCAGCTTGACGTTCAGCTCGACGTCATCGACGACTAGGACGCGGGCGGTCATTCTGGGCTTATCCCATCAGGGGAGAAAGCGCGCGACGGTGCGCATAAAGCTCGCTACCGAGATCGGTTTGGCGATATAGGCCTCGCAGCCGCCATCACGGATCTTCTCCTCGTCGCCCTTCATCGCGAACGCGGTCACCGCAATGATCGGGATGCTGCGCAGATCATCGTCCTCTTTGAGCCAGCGGGTCACCTCCAGCCCGGACACTTCCGGCAGCTGGATGTCCATCAGGATCAGGTCGGGGCGATGCTGGCGCGCCAGCCGCAGCGCCTCGACCCCGTCCTTGGTCTGAAGGGTGCAGTAGCCATGCGCTTCGAGGAGATCGTTGAAGAGCTTCATGTTGAGGTCATTGTCCTCAACGATCAGCACCTTCCTCGCCGCTCGACTGGCGAAATCGCTGTGCTCGGTCATGGTGTCCAGCGTCATCCTCGCCTGGTCCCCCAAGGGCGGCCATCTCCGCTTCGCAGCGCCTCGGACGGCTGGCCGTCGCCATCCCAATGCGTTGGTTGTACCGAAAGCGGTTTAATAATTGGTAACTGTGGCGGGTGCGGGACGTGGACCCGAATCGGGTGCCGACGCAACCTTTGCGATAGTGATCCTTCGCCGCACCAGCACGGCGATGGCCGCGCCGAGGCCCCGCTTGGGTTGGCGGAGGTCGTCCGTTGACCGCGATCCTGTGCCGCGACTGCGGCGCCCTTTCGACGCCGGAGCCGGCGGCGCCGGCCCTGTCGCCGGCCTTGCCGCGCTGCCGGGAATGCGGCTCGCCGCGCCTCTTTGCGCATCCCGAGCTTGCCACGCTGGCGATTGCCCATCTCGACTGCGATGCCTTTTACGCCACGGTCGAAAAGCGCGACCGGCCCGAGCTGGCCGAGCGCCCGGTCATCGTCGGCGGCGGCGCGCGCGGCGTTGTCCTTGCGTGCTGCTATGTCGCGCGGCTTTACGGCGTGCGCTCGGCGATGCCGATGTTCAAGGCGCTCGCGGCCTGCCCCGACGCCGTCGTGATCCGCCCCGACATGGCGAAATACCGTGCCGTCGGGCACGATGTGCGCGAGGAGATGCGGCGGCTGACGCCGCTCGTCGAGCCGCTGTCGATCGACGAGGCGTTTCTCGACCTGCGGGGCACCGACCGGCTGCACTGCGCCGCGGCGGCGCAGCTCCTGGCGGCGCTGGCGATGCGGGTCGAGGAGAGGTTCGCGATCACCCTCTCGATCGGGCTCAGCTACAACAAATTCCTCGCCAAGCTGGCCTCCGATCTCGACAAGCCGCGCGGCTTCGCGGCGATCGGCCGGGCCGAGGCCCCGTCCTTTTTGGCCGACAAGCCGGTCGGCTGGCTGTGGGGTGTCGGCGCCGCGATGCAGCGGCGGCTTGCCGCCGACGGCATCGCCCGCATCGGCCAGCTCGCGGCGCGCGACCCGCGTGAATTGGCAATGCGCTACGGACGGCTCGGGGCGCGGCTTGCGCAGCTGGCGCGCGGCGAGGATGACCGGCGCATCGATCCCGGCGGCCGGGCGCGCTCGATCTCGGCTGAAACCACGTTCGCGCATGACGAAGCCGATGCCGAGGCGCTAGCCCGGGCGCTGTGGCCGCTGTGCGAAA
>JBLMXS010000512.1:0-17140 GCA_050257895.1 Thiohalocapsa sp. | reverse complement strand
CAATGTCTCCTTGCTTGAGCTACCGCCGAAATCACCAGAGCTGAACCCGGCCGAGAACGTCTGGCAATTCCTCCGTCAGACCAAGCTCTCCAATCGAATCTTCGACGGCTATGAGACGATCGTCACCGCTGCCTGCGAGGCCTGGAACAGCCTCATCGCGGACCCCGAGCGAATCCAATCCATCGGCACCCGCCAATGGGCTACCATCAGTCATCGCTAAAGGCGGTTGGTATTACCCTCGCTCTTGGTCATGGTGTGCACCCTTCACGGGTCGGTGACGTCAGACATCACCAGCATGCCATGACCGCCGCGGCGGCTCCCTTAGAAGTAGCATGCGCACCAACTGTTCATGATACGAATGCGAATCGGAAAGCAAAAGTGCGACCACGGCAATGTCGCAAAAGGGCATGGACCGCCGCGCCATCACCGTCCGCCAAGTACTGCGTGGATCGGACCAGGCGCTGCGTAGACAATCCTGCGAAGGGCTGCTGTGAGAGACAATTCCGCCATCAGGCGTGGCCCCAAACAGGATGCGCGCGAGCGGCGCGATCAGCTGGGCGTCATCGTTGCGCACATGGCCGGCACCGGTGGGGTCGCTCACGAAGGGCCCACCGATTCATTGTCCGGGCGGGCGGGGAGCACCAGCGTATTTCGTCCTAAACCGGCCGCGCCATTGGTTTCTGAGAGCAGGGTTTTCGCTAGGAACAACCTTGAAAATCTTCTATAAGTTATTGAAACGAATAGGAAGTGGCGGAGGGGATGGGATTCGAACCCACGATACGGGTTTAGCCGTATAACGGTTTAGCAAACCGCCGCCTTCAGCCACTCGGCCACCCCTCCACCGATGAGTGGATCACGACGTATGCGGTCCCGAACCTAGTGTTTCGCATCGAGCCGGTCAACCGAGCTGCACGCCACGGGCGCGGATCGCTCTTGGCGAATCTCGCTTTAGCCCATCAGCCGCAATCCAGCACCAGCCGCGTCAGCCCGCGCACCAGAATGCTCTCCTGGCGCTCATAGGACAGGATGCGCAATTCCGGCAGGCGCGTGGCCAGCGCGGCGAACACCAGCTCGGCCTCGAGCGTTGCCAGGCTGCTGCCGGCGCAGGTGTGGATGCCGGCGCCGAACGCGAGATGCCGCGTCTCCTGGCGGTCGAGATCGAGGCGGTCGGGCTCGGGGAAGACGCGCGGGTCGCGGTTGGCCGAAGCGAGGCCGAAGCCGACCGTCTGCCCCTTGCGGATCTCGGCGCCTTCGAAGACGACGTCGTCGAGCGCGTGGCGGAAGGCGATCTGCTGCGGGCTGTCGTAGCGCAACAGCTCGGTGACCGCCGCCTTCGCGCCGACCTTGCCGCACCGCAACCGCCGCCATTCCTGCGGATGCCCCGCCAATGCCCGCAAGCCGTTGCCGATCAACAGCGATGAGGCCTCGTGCCCGGCGAACAGGAAGAGGACGCAGGATGCAAGCAGCTCGTCGCGGCTGAGGAAGCTGCCCTCGTCATGCGCCGCGATCAGCCGGGTCATCAGGTTGGGCTGCGGCCGCCTGCGGTGCTCGGCGACGAGCGCCTCGAAATAGGCGATCAGCTCGGCGGCACGGCGGCTGCCGG
Organism: Thiohalocapsa sp.; assembly: GCA_050257895.1. Lineage (GTDB taxonomy): Bacteria > Pseudomonadota > Alphaproteobacteria > ATCC43930 > CGMCC-115725 > DATARH01. The sequence continues at coordinate 15,537 of JBLMXS010000512.1, read as the reverse complement.
CGCGGATCCGCTCGGGCGTGCGCACCAGGTCGAGCGACAGGGTGATCTCGCGCACCCAGCCGCGCACCAACCCGTGGTCGCGCTCCGGCACCCCCATCAAATCGGCAACGATGTCGATCGACAGAGGCGACGAAAAATCGGAGACGATGTCGAACGGCCCAGTGTCGGGAACCTGCGCCAGCGCGGCGGCGATCAGCGCCTCGATGCGCGGGCGCATGTCCAGGACGGCGCGCAGGCTGAACACCGGCGCCGCGATGCGGCGCAGCCGGGCATGCGTCGGCGGGTCCTTGAACAGCATCCAGTCGGCCAGCATCGCATAGAGCGGCCGGTCCGCTTCGGGCACCGGCGGGAACGCGTCCGCCGGCAACACCCGCGTCACCTCGCGGCCGAAGCGGTTATCCTTGAGCCCGGCAGCGACGTCGGCATAGCGGCTGACGAACCAGAACCCGGCATAGCCGACCGCCGGCGTCGAGCCCCAGGCGACAGGGTGCGCGTCGCGCAACCGCGCATAGGTCGGGTACGGGTCGTCGAGAAATGCCGGGTCGAGCGGCCGGAACACGGTCTGGCGAGGGTAGGGCATCATGATCGCTGGATGGTGGCCATGCGTGCTTTGAGGCCTCGCTGTGCGAGGCACCTCGGCATGAGGCTTTGCTTGATGCCATCCAAACGTACCTCATCCTGAGGACCGGCGCGGCGAAGCTGCGACGCGTCTCGAAGGACGCCGAGGCGCATGTGCAGATCTCAGCCGCCGGCCTTGCCGGCCGCGACGGCGACGAGCGCGGCCAGCTCGCCGACATCCTTGGCGGTGTAGGCGGCGAGCCGCGGCAGCTTGACCCGGAAGGCCTTCTCGATCGCGTCGAGGATCATCAGATGCGCCAGCGAATCCCATTCCGGCGTGTTCTTGGCGCAGGTCGCGGCGCCGATGTCGCCGCGGTCGAGCCCGAGCGTCTCGGCGACGAGGGCGCAGAGCGGCTCCAGCACGGGCTGCGGCGGGCTTGGCTGAGGCATGGCGTGCATTCCGGCGGGGGTGAGGATCAGCGGCAGGATGTTCCAGCCGAGATTGCCGGCGGCGTAGCCGGCGATCGGGATGGCGCGGCGGGCCGGGTCGAAGGCGATGCTGTCAACGCGGCTCAGCAGGACCTCGAAGGCGATGCGCGCCTCCATCCGCGCCAATGGCGCGCCGGGGCAGGTGTGGATGCCGGTACCGAAGCCGAGATGGCCGCGCGAGTCGCGGTCGAGATCGAGGCGGTCGGGCTCCGCCCAGCGCCGCGCGTCGCGGTTCGCCGAGCCCGGGAACAGCATCAGGAGCGTGTTGGCCGGCAGCGTCCTGCCGGCAACGACGACCTCGCGCGTCGTCCGCCTGGCGATGCGCTGCAGCGGCGGCCGCAGCCGCGCCAGCTCCTCGACGAAGCGCGGCAACAGCTCCGGCTGCCGCTGCAATTGCCGCCACAATGGCGGCTGCTCGGCCAGGATATGGGCGCCGCCGGCGATCAAATTGGCGGTCGTCTCGTGGCCGCCGATCAGCAGCAAGGCGCAGAGATGGCGCAGCTCGTCGCGGCTCAAGACGCCTTCCGCCTCCTCGGCGACGAGCGTCGTGATGATGGTGTCCTGCGGCCCATTTTTGATGTTTCCGGCGCGCTGGCTTTCGATCGCCTCGTCGAGGATCTCCATCAGCTTGCCGAGCCCGTGTTGCGCCTCGGCCAGCAGTTCGGGGCTGCCCATGCCGGTGGCGGCAAAGCTGGCGAGCAGCGCGTCGCGGGCGTAGCGGTTCATCGCATCGCGGCGCTCGAGCGAGACGCCGAGCATCTCGCAGATCACCGTCACCGACAGCGGGTTGGCGTACGCCTGGACGAAATCGATCGCGGCCGGCGCAGCCGGCTCGGTGCCGGGCAGCAATGCCTCGGCTATCTCACGGATGCGCGGCTCCAGCGGCCGGATGTTGCGCGGCGTGAAGGCGCGGTTGACGGTCTGGCGCAGCCGCGTGTGGTCCGGCGCGTCCTTCATCACAATCGACATCAACGGCACGCTGATGCCGAGATCGGAGGCGAAGGTCGCCGGGTCGCGAAGGATCGCCTCGATGTCGTCGTGGCGCGACACCACCCACATCGGCATCCCTCGTACCGGATGGATCGGCGCATGCTCGCGCAGCCAGGCGTAGGCGGGATGGGGGTTCGCCTGGATCGCCGTGTCGGCGAGGTCGAAGCCGGCCGCGCTCGGCATGGCCCCTGCCCGCTCGCTCATTTGCCGTCGGCGGCGAGCGACATGCGAGGTGGTCCAACCGGCCCCGGCGCCGCCTGCCTGTTGCGGATCTCGCGGTAGAGGGCGCGCGGCGACGCATCGGGGTCGGCGGCGATGCCGAAGCGCTCGTGCAGGCAGCGCGCCAGCGCCGCGGCCGCGAGCCGGCGCAGGATCGCCGCCAGCGCCGCAAGGTGCGCCGGGTCGAGCATCGACAAATGGTCGCCCGGCATCATCGTGATGTCGAGGCGGCCCTGCGCCAGCGCCGACCAGCCGAGGCCGGGGTCGCGCAACGCCTCGCCGCTCTCGAAATCCTGCAATTCCGGCGGAAACCCGCCTTCGGTGCGGATCAGCGCGATATCGTCGACGATCGCCATCGGACGATAACTGCCGAGGGCGCGGAAATTCGCCTTGAACACCGCCGCCATGCGCTCGAACGGCAGCTGGAGCGCGCCGAACAGCCCGCTCTCCTGCAGCCGCGCCGCAACCTGCTGGAAGCGTTCAGCCGGCGGCAAGGCCACGAGCCCGGCCTCCGCTGGCAGCGCGCTGCCGTAAAGCGCCAGGAGGCCCCGCGTCATCGCGGTGTAGGCAAGTTCGTCGCTCTGCAGTTCGGCAAAGGTGGAAGTGGTGCGCACCGTATCGCCCAGCGCCAGCAGGGCCGCCGGCTCGCCCGCTTGGCGCAGCAGCCGCGCCGCCTCGATCGCGACGAGCCCGCCGAACGAATGCCCGGCGAGCAGATAGGGCGGCGGCAGCCGGGCCTCGCGCAGCGCCGTCACGACATATGCCGCCTGCCCCTCGACGGTGTCGATCGGGCTCTCGCCGTCGGCGAGGCCGGGCAATTGCACCGACACGACGGCCAGTTCGTCGGCGACCGCGGCGGCCAGCTCGCGCAAATAGAACGGCAGCGCGAAGATGCCCGGCATCGTGATCAATGCCGGACGGTGGTCGTCGCCGGCGGCTGCGGTAAAGCGCACGAGCGGGCTCGACTTCATGCCGTGGTCGGCGAGCGCTGCCGCAAAGCCGGCGACCGTGGGGGCCTCGAAAATCCGCTGCAATGGCACGACGCGGCCGAAGCGCTCGCCGAGCAGCCGCTGCACCGAGACCAGGGTCAGCGAGGTGGCGCCGAACTCGAACAGCGAGCGGCGCGGGTCGACGCGGTCGAGCTGCATCAGTCCGGCGACGGCGGCGGCAACCTCGCCTTGCAGCCGGTCGGCGCCGCGGTGGGGGCCTGCCGCGGGCCGCACCATCGCCGCCAGCGCAGCGCGGTCGACCTTGCCATTGGCCGACAACGGCAGGCGGTCGATGACGCCGATCGTCTGCGGCAGCATGTAGGACGGCAGCCGCTCGCGCAGATATGCTGTCAGCCGGGCCGGCAGGTCGTCGTCAGCGGCCGCCGCGGCGGCGATGCCGTTGCGCGCCAGGATCAGGTCGAAGCCAAGCCGCTCCTCGACCGCGCCAGGGCTCCCGGTCAGTGCCACCCTGTCGAACCCGGCGGCGGTCAGCTGCTGCCGCCACGCCTCGCGTGACAGCAGGGGGTGCAACGGCCGCAACGGGAGGTCGCGGCGCGCGTCGAAGCCGAGCTGCAATCCCATCCCGAGATCGAACCACGGGAAGAAGCGCGTCTCTTCGAGCAGCAGGAGGACGCCGCCCGGTTTCAGCCATGTGCGCAGATGCGCCAGGGCGCGCGCAACGTCGGGTGCGGCGTGCACCGCGCTGGCGGCAACGACGGCATCGAAGCGCCCGGCGTATTGCCGCATCGGCTGGTCGAGATCGAGCGTCGCGAAGGCCAGCCACGGCCGGTCGGCGAAATTCGCCATGGCGGTGCGCAGCAGGTGCTGGCTGACGTCGGTGAAGAGGTAGGAGAGCCGGTCCTTCGGCAAGGCCGGCTCGATCGCCGCCAAGGTCGTGCCGAGACCGCCGCCGACCTCCAGCACCGTCAACGGTTCGCCGGGCTCGCGCTCGCCGGCGAGCGCCCGCAGGGCAGCGGCGATTGCCGCGTTCGGGGCAGCGAACAGGCGGGCGTAGACTTCCGGCGTCTCGCCATCGAGATAGATCGCCGACGAGTGCTCGCGCTCGGTCAGGATGTCCGGCAGGCGGGCGATGACTCGGTCGAGAAAGTCGAGCGAGGCGGGGCCAAACCCGAGGCGGTCGACGCCGCTGATCGAATGGCTCGACTGCGGCTCGGCCGCCATCCCGACGCGCGCCACCTCCGGCAGCATCCGCGCCAGCCAGTGGCGATAGCGCGGCGCGACGCCATGGTCGCGGATCAGCGTCTCCTCGTCGGGCAGCTCGTAGGAGCCGGTCAGCCGCCGCAGCGCCGCCGCGGCCGCCGCCGCCGCCTGGTCGGTGAACGTGGCGGCGGTCAGCTCGAACTCGTCGCGCGCCACCTGCCGCGCGGCGTCGCCGCTCGCCAGCTCGGCCGCGCCCACCAGCGCCCGCCACTCGGTGTCGATGGCGCCTAGCGCCGTCCCGCCCTCGCACGGCACGACGAAGGCGTGCAGCGTCCGGTCGCGCCCACTCGCCGACCCATGGGCCGCCCCCTGGGCCGCCGCTGGCGCGACGGCGATCGCCTGTGCCACCGCGGTATGGCTCGCCAACGCCGCCTCGACTTCGCCGAGTTCGATGCGGTAGCCCTGCACCTTCACCTGCGTGTCGGCGCGGCCGAGGAACTCGATCGGCGGCGGCATGCCCGGGGCCGCCCCTGCCGGCATCGCGCCGTACGGCCGGAAACGCCCGAGATCGCCGGTGCGGTAGCGGCGCTCGCCGGTCTGCGGGTCGATGCGGAACCGCTCCGCAGTCTGCGCGACGTCGCCGAGATAGCCGCGCGCCAAGCCCTGACCCGAGATCTCGATCTCGCCGACGACCCAATCGGGGCAATCCTCGCCGCGCTCGCTGACGATGTGCAGCATGTGGCCCGCGAGCGGCAGGCCATAGGGGATGCTGCGCCATTCGGGATCGAGCTCGCCCAGCTCGTGCGCGTTCGACCAGATCGCCGCCTCGGTGGCGCCCCCGAGCGCGACGAGCCTCACCCGCGGCATCTGTAGGCGCAGCCGCGGCACCAGTTCGACCGGCACCCAGTCGCCGCTCAGCAGCACGAGGCGCAGCCGGTGGTCGGGCGGCAGGCCGTATTCCGCCTGCATCGCCATCAGCGCCGGCACGCTGTTCCAGATCGTGACGTCATGGCGGGTGATGAGGTCCGCCCAGCGCGACGGGTCGCGGGCGTCGGCCGGCGCCGGCAACACCAGCGCGCCGCCGACCGACAGCGGGCCGAAAATGTCGTAGACGGAGAGGTCGAAGCTGAGCGAGGAGAGGCCAAGCGTGCGGTCGTCCGGCCCGACCTGCCAGCGGCGGTTGACCTCACCGATTGTCGACAGCGCGGCGCGGTGCTCGATCATCACGCCCTTCGGCGTGCCGGTGGAGCCCGAGGTATAGATGACGTAGGCGAGGCGCGAGGGGTCATCGACCGGCGGCGGCAGCGCGCCGATCGCGCCCTCGCGCGCCAGGGCGAGCGCGGCATCGGCCAGCGCCGGATCGTCGAGCATGACGGCGCCGCTCTGCTCGACCAGCAGCCGGCGGCGCGCCTCGGGCAGCGCCGGGTCGAGCGGCAGGTAGACGGCGCCGGCCTTCAGCACCGCCAGCACCGCGACGATCTGATGCCAGCCCTTGGCGAAGCCGATAGCGACGAGGCGGTCGCGCCGAGCCGAGCCGAGACGCGGCGCCAGCGCCGCTGCGAGATGCGTCGCGGCATCGTCGAGCGTGGCATAATCAAGTTCGTGGTCGGGCGCGATCAGCGCGACGCGGCGCGGCGTCTGCGCCGCCTGCCGCTCGAACGCCGCCTGCAGCAGCTCGTCGGCCGGTACCGGCGTGAAACGCGGCCGCGCCAGCGCCGGCAACGCGGCGGCGACCGGGCGCTGCCAACCCGCATCATCGGCAAGAGCGGCCAGCAGATGCCGGTACGCCGCGACCATCTGGTCGAGGGTCCCGGGCGGGAACATGTCCTCGGCGGCGTCCCAGTTGCAGAAGAGGCGTCCGTCCTCTTCCGAGATCTGGTGGTCGATCAGCACCTGCGGCGTCGAGGAGACGCTGAAGACGGTCTGCCCGAGCCGGTCCCAGCCGCCGGAATCGCTGGCCGCCGACCGCGCCGCCTCGCTGCCGCGGCGGAACCCGATGGCGCTGGTGAAGACGACCGGTACCGCCGTCGCACCGCCGCCCTGGCGGGCGATCTCGCGCAACACCTCGATGCCGCCGATCTCGGCGTGCTCGAGATCGGCGCCGAGCTGCCGGGCCAGTGCCGCGGCGCGCTCGGCGAAACTGGCGCCGCGGGCGTCAACCTCGAGCAGGATCGTCGAGGTGAAATCGCCCAGCACGGCGGCGATGTCGGGATGCAGGTCGGGCCGGTTGAACGAAGTGACGGTGAGGCAGAACTGCGCCGTGCTGCTCCACGCGGCGAGGATGTCGGCATAGGCGGCGGCGAGCAATGCTGGCAGGGTCAGACCATGCGCCTGCGCCTGACCCCGCAAGGCGGCCGCCTGCTCGGCGTCGACGATGACGCCGCGGCGACGGAAGCCTCCCGCGGCAACGCGCGTCGCGTCGCCGACCACCGGCAAGCCGGGCGCTCCCGGCAGGCTCTTCGCCCGCTCCTGCCAATAGGCCGCGTGCCGCCGCCACTCGACGCTGTCGCGGCGCGCGATCTGCGCCATCACGACGTCGCGGAAGCTGAGGCCGATCGGCGGCAGCGCCGCCCCAGGATCGTCGTAGAGCAGCCCCCATTCGCGGCGCAGCGCATGGATGCTGGCGGCGTCGAGGGCGATCAGGTCGAAGCCCATGTGCAGCCGGAAACGGTCGTCGAGCAGGCTGACGCGGATGTCGAACAATGGCCAGCTGCCGGGGTCGGCAACCCGCGCCGCGAGACGCTGCCGCCGCTCCTCCAGCTCCTGCTCGGCATCGCGGCCGCGCAGGTCGAGGCGCTCGAAGCGGTAATACGGCACCTCGCGCAGGATCTGCTGCGTGCCGTCGGCGCGGATCAGGACGCGCAGCATGTCGTGCCGCGCGACCAGCCGGTTCCACGCGGCCTCGGCGCGGTCCAGATCGACCTGCGCCGTGTCGAACTCGGTGTAGAGGTAGCAGGCGACGCTGCCGAGCGCTAAATCGCTGCGCCGTCCAAGCCAGTAGGCTTGCTGCATGTCGGTCAGCGGGAACGGCGCGTAGCGGTTGGCGAAGTCCGGAACGAGCTGTCCGCGGTCCGCCGTCGGGGCGGCCGGCGCGGTGGATTGCGCCGCCTCGACCAACGAGCGCAGCGAGGCGCCCTCGATCAATTCGCGCACCGAAACGACGAGGCCGAGCTCGCGTTCGAGCCGGTTGCGGATCTCGACCGCGACCAGCGAATCGAGGCCGAGATCGTTGAGTGGCGCCTCCCGATCGACCGGCCCAGAGAGCCCCAACGCCTGGCGGACGATGTCGGCCAGCGCCGTCTCGATGTCCGGCTTGACGTCCGGCGTCGGACTGGGTGGCGGCGCTGCCAGCTGGGGTGGCGGGGCGGCGGCGACCTCGCGCAGCAGGGCCGGCACGCCGTCGTCGAAATGCGCCGTGAACTGGCGCCAATCGACCGACGGCAGCACCAGCAGTTGCGGCTCGGCCGCGGCAAGTCCGCGGGCGAACAGCCGAGCCCCCTGCTCCGGGCCAAGGGTGCCAAGGCCGAGCCGCTCCGCCTGCGCATCGAAGCCGAGCGACGCCGCCGAGCCGACCTCGCGCCAGACGCCCCAGTCGAGACTGAGCCCCGGCTGTCCCTCGCGCCGCCGCTCTTCGGCAAGCGCGTCGAGAAAGGCGCTGGCGAAGGCATGGTTCGCCTGCCGGGCCGAGCCGAGCACCCCCGCCGCCGAGGCGCACAGCACGAACTGCGCGAGCGGCAAGCTGCGGCTCGCACGGTCGAGCGCCACGGCGCCGCCGATCTTGGCGTGCAGCACCGCCCGCACATCCGCCTCGCTTTGCTCCCCGATCGCGGCATCGGCCAGCAGACCGGTGGCGTGCATGATCCCGGTGACGGCGTGGCGACGGCACAGCTCTGCGACGAGCGCGGCGTCGGCGGCGTCGCCGGCGTAGCGGTGCACCGGGATCGCGATCCCGGCCGGCGCCGCCGGCAGCTCGCGGCTGAGCAGCACCAGCGCGTCGGCGCCCTCCTCGGCGAGCCGCGCCGTCAGCGTCTGCGCGACGCCGCCGCGCGCGCCGGTGATCAGCCAGGTGCCGGCGATCTTCGCCGGCCGCGCCGGGACTGCCGCCGGCACCAGCCGGCGCACCTGGCGGCGGCCGTCATCGTCCCAGCCGATCTCGCGCTCGTCGCGGGCGACAAGCTCGTCGAGCAGCGCCGTCTCGCTCGGCGGCGCGACGAGGAGACGCGGCCGCAAATCCGGCATCTCCAACGCCAGCGTGCGGACAAAGCCGGCGACGCCGGCATGGCCGAGACTGCAGTCGGCGACGAAGGTGAGGTCGGGCCTGCCCGGCGCGGCTGCAGCCGCCCGCGCCGTCGCCAGCAAATGCAGCAACAGCGCCACCTGCGCCTCCTCCTCCGGCTCGGCCGGCGGCAGGATTTCGAGCCAATGGCGCGCCGTCTCCGGCGGCATCAGCTGCATCCCGGCCACCTGCAGATGCGCCGGCAGATGCCGCAGGACTAGCGAGGCGCCGGCGATGTGCCAGCCGTCGGCGGTGTGGGGCGGATCGGCACGGCGGCTGGCGACGATGACCTCGCCGCCCATCTCCTGCGGCACTTCGAAGCCGCATTCGGTCAGCGCCTCTTGCCACAGCGGCAGCGGCAGCAGCGGGTGGTCGGGGCGCAACTCGGCGTCGGCGAAGCGCCACCAGCCCTCGCTCAGCCCGAACACGATGTCGACCCAGCGGCGCCGCACCGTGCTTTCGACCAGGAGCAGGGTCCCGCCTGGCGCGAGCAGCTCGGCGATGTGCCGCAGCGCCTGCCTTATGTCGCGTGTCGCATGCAGGACGTTGGCGGCCAGCACGACATCGAACGACCTGGCGGAAAAGCCCTGCTCGGAGGGCGGCCGCTCGATGTCGAATTCGCGCGTCTCGAGCGCGGCGCCGGCGAATTTGCGCTGCGCGGCGGCGAGGAAGCCGGCGGAGATGTCGGTGAAGACGTAGTGCCTCGCCGCCGGCGGCAGGGCGTCGAGCAAGGCGCCAGTGGCGCCGCCGGTGCCGGCGCCCGCTTCCAGCACCCGCAGCACCCGGCCCGGCGGCAGGACCGCCGTCAGCTGCCTGCCGGCCGCGTTGAGCAGCCCGTTGACGGTGCGGGCATAGGGCGAGGTTTCGTAGAACGCGCCGGCACCCTCGCCCTCGGCCGGGAAGAGGAGGCCGAGCGGCTCGACCCGGCCGGTCAAGACGCCGGCCAGCGCCTCACCGCAGCGCCGCAGCACCGCGATCTCGCCCGCCATCGCCGGAGCGGCCCGCAACAGCGCGTCGATGTCAGCCTGCGGATCGGCTGGCGGCGGCGCCCGCAGCACGCGCCAGCGCCGGCCGCTCCCGGCCAGCACGCCGTCTTCCTGCAGCATCGCCAAGAGGCGCCGCAGCAGGCGATGGTGCCGCTCCTCGATGCCGAGGCTCTCGGCCGTCGCGCCGAAGGTGAATTCGCGGCCGGGCTGCAGGTCGAGGCCGAGCGCCTCCAAGGCGCGCACGACATAGCCGGTCGCGGCCCGCTCCAGCCCCGCTTCGCTCGCGGCATAAGCTTCCATGCCGTGGCGCGCGGCGAGCTCGCGGCCCTCGTCGTCGAGCACCGCGGCGATGCGCTCGGCCGGCGGCAGGAAGACCGGCGGCGCCAGCCCGTCGAGCAACGGCAGCTTGCGCCAATCGGGGCGGTAGAAGCCATCGGCCGCCGGCGCCGGACGCAGCGCACGGAACACCAGCCCGCCGATCTCGACGGCAACGCCGGCGTCGTCGCAGATCACGATGTCGGCGGTCACGCTGGCGCCGTCATAGCGGGCCACAGCCTGCACCTGCGCGTCAGCCGCCGGCGCGCGGTGCACCACCAGCGTGCCGATTTCGGCCGGCAACAGGATGTCGCTGCCGCTGTCGGGCAGCGCCGCGGCCACCAGCTGGAAGGCCGCGTCGAGGCGCGCCGGATGGATCGTGAAGCGCGCCTCGTCGGACGCCTTGCGCAGCAGCGCGCTTGCGAAACCGTCGCCGTGGCGGATCCGGTCGAGCAGGCGGAAGGCGGCGCCGTGGCTGACGCCGCGCGCCGCCATCGCGGCGTAGAGCGACTCGGCGTCCAGCGGCGTTCCCCCTTGTTCGACCGGGATCGCGGTCGCCGCCGGCAACGCGACGAGGCGGGCCGACGCGTGCACGGTAGCCGGCGCATCGCCGCCGTCGGCGGCGCAGCTCACAATCCGGACGGTGGCATCATCGCCGACGATGGTTTGCACAAGGCGCGCCGGCGGATCGTCGAGCGGCAGCGGCGCGGCCAGGCTGAGCCCGCCCAAGGCGTACCCCGGGCTGGCGCTCAGCATCATCTCGACAAGGCAGGAAGCCGGCAGCACCAGGTGATCGTCGACCCGGTGCTCGGCCAGGAAGCCGAGCAGCGGATGGGCCGATGTGAGCACGCTCTGCCACCGCTTTTCGCGGGCCAGCGGCAGCGCCAAGCGCGCCCCGAGCAGCGGATGTTCGCCGCTATCGAGGCTCGGTACGGGCGCCTCCGCGAGCGCCGTGTCGATCCAGCAGCGCTCGCGCTGGAAGGCGACGGTCGGCAAGGCGACCTTGCGGCCGCCGGTGGCCGGCAGCGGCGGCGGCGGCGCGTTCGAGGGCTCGGCCTGCCCGAGCGCCGCCGGGTCCGACACCGCCACCCACCACGGCAACCTGGCGCGCCCGACCGCCGCCGTATGGCAGATATCGGCAAAGCTGTCCGACGTTGCCGCGAGGTATGCGCGGTAGCGCTCGATCAGGGCGACGAGCGCTTCGCGGGTGCGCCCCGAGAGGAACAGCACCGGCGCCGGCGCCGAATGCGGCATCGCCCCGGCCGCCGGCCCGAGCGCCGGTGTCGCCGGCGCCAGCACGATATGCGCGTTGGTGCCGCTGAAGCCGAACGAGGAAACGCCGATACCGAGGAGCGGCGCCTGCGCGAACGCAGTCGGCACCCTGATGTCGACGCCGTCGAGGTCGATATGCGGGTTGAGACGGCGGAAATGCAGGTTTGGCGGCAGCGCCTGGTGCTGCAGCATCAATACCGCCTTGACGAGGCCGGCGGCGCCGGCGGCCGCCTCGGCATGGCCGATATTGGTCTTCACCGAGCCGACCCACAGCGGCTTATCGCGTTCCCCGAACACCGCCTTCAGCGCGTGCATCTCGATCGGGTCGCCGAGCGCGGTGCCGGTGCCGTGCGCCTCGATGTAGTCGATCTCCTCGGGCCGCATGCCGGCGTTGGCCAAGGCGCGCCGGATCACCACCTCCTGCGCCAGCCCGTTGGGGGCGGTCAATCCGGCGCTGCGCCCGTCCTGGTTGACCGCGGAGCCGCGGATCACCGCGAGGATGCGGTCGCCGTCGGCTTCCGCCTCGGCCAGCCGCTTCAGGATCAGGACGCCGCAGCCTTCGCCGCGGACATAGCCGTCGGCGCTCGCGTCGAAGCTCTTGCAATGCCCGTCCGGCGACAGCATGCGGCCCTGGCAGAAATTGACCGTGATGTCCGGCGTCAGCATCAGATTGACGCCGGCCACGACAGCAAGGCCGCATTCGTTGTTGCGCAGCGCCTGCACCGCGAGATGCGTCGCTACCAGCGACGACGAGCACGCCGTGTCGACGGCCAGGCACGGGCCCTGGAAGCCGAACGTGTAGGACAGCCGGCCGGATGCGACGCTGGCAGCGTTGCCGGCGCCGGCGGTGGCGTTGCTTCCGGAGCCGTGCGCGGTGCGGCTGAGCAGCGCGGAATAATCGTTGGTGCTGATGCCGACAAAGACCCCGGTCTGGCTGCCGACCAGCGACGGCGGCGGGATCGCCGCATCCTCGAGCGCTTCCCAGGTGACTTCGAGCAAGAGGCGCTGCTGCGGGTCGATGCCGATCGCCTCGCGCGGCGAGATGCGGAAGAACAACGGCTCGAACCTGTCGACCTCGGCGATGAAGCAGCTGTTGCGGACGTACATTTTGCCGGGGCGGCCGGGGGTCGGGTCGTAGACCGCGTCGATGTCCCAGCGGTCCTGCGGCACCTCGCGGCTGCCGTCACGGCCCACGCGCAGCGCCTGCCACATTGCCGCCGGCGAGCCGGCATCGGCCGGGTAGCGGCAGCCCATCCCGATCACCGCGATCGGAGCCGTCGCGGCCGCTTCGAGCGCGGCGATGCGGGTCCGCTGCGCCTGCAGCGCGACGACCGCCTGCTGCAGCGGCGTCATCGCGGCGTCGGCGGACGGGCTCATGCGATCGCCTCGATGAGGCGGGCGATGATCGCCGGCAACGGCACCGCCCGCTGCCCATCCGGCGTGCCGGCGACGAGCTGCAGGCAATCGCGATGATGGGACAGGATCAGGATGCCGCCGCCGCCGCGCGCCGAGCTCAGCACAAGCTGCATCGGGTACGCTATATCCTCCCCCTCGCGGCCGCCGACTGTCGGTGCGCCGGTGATTGTCATCGCCGCTGCCTCGTAGCGCGGCGCATCGCCCCCCAAGAGCGCGCGCGGTAAGGCTAAGAGCGCGTCGCCCGCCGCGCCGCCGCGCACCGCCTCGAACAGCGCGCCGCGGTTGTCGCGCGCCGCCTCCCAGAATTCGCCGTCACCGAGCGGCGTGAAGACATGCGCGACGGCAAGGCCGGGCCCCGGTGCCGGCGGCGGCCGAATGAAGCGCTGCATGTCGACGGCGTGCGCCACCGCGTCGAGCTGCATCACCTCCCGGCCCATCATCACATCCCGCAGCGCCACCGCCAGCGCGTTGTTGAGCGACACCCCCTCGCTTGCAAGCCGCTCACGCAGCCGCTCGGTCGTCGCCGCATCGAGCCGCTGCACGGCAAACCGCGTCGCCGCCGGCGGCGGCAGGTGCGCCGTCAATGCCGATAGGCCCAGCGCCTCCCAGCGGGCGCCGGCGCGGCTCGACCACCAGGCATCGATCAGCGCCTCGGCTTCGGGGTCGGCGAACAGAGTGGCCGGCAGCATCTCCTCGCAGGCCGGCAGCAGCGCACCAGGATCCTTATCGGCCAGCAGGCAGGAGGCGATATGCAAGGCACTGCGCCAGTCGCTCAGCGCGTGGTTGACCGCCAGCACCAGCGTCATCGCGGCGTCATGGCGCTGCACGACGGCGTGCCACGGCGGCTGCCCCTCCTGGCCGACCCGCACCTGCTGCAGACGCTCGGCAGCGTCAAGCCAGGCCATGTCGCCGGCAACCTCCTCATATGCCAGCACCCCCGGCGCATCGCTCTCCCACCAGCGCGGCCGCCCCTGCTTGCCGAGCCGCACCACCGGCAGCCGGAACTCGCGCGGCAGCGCCGGCGGTGGCCGATCCTCCGCGCACTCGATGACAACAATGCTGTTCATCGGCGCGACCGAATCGAGCAACCAGAACTTTGCTTCGTTGGGGCTCAGCAGCCGACCGAGATCAGCCACCGGGCGCCTTCGCCAGCAGCAGGTCGATCATCCGCCCGACATTCTCCAGCTTGCCAACCTCGGCCGGGTTGAGGCGCAGCCGGAACTCGCGCTCGATCGCCAGCACCAAGACGATGTGCTGCAGCGAATCCCAGTCGTCGATGTCGGCCGCCGTCATCGCGTCGTGGATCTGGATCGACGGGTCGTCGAAGGTATCCTGGAACACCGCGTTCAGCCGCTCGACGATGGCCTCGCGCTCAGGCATAGGCGGGCTCCGCGGCGGCAATGCGCGCTTCGACATAGGTCGTCCAGCCTGGGGCGGCCGGGTCGAGCGCGACGCTCCACAGCAGTGCGTCGCCGCCCCGATGCTCGCACACGAAGCCGAGGCGCTCGTAGAGCCCGGCAACCAGGCCGTTGCGGCCGGAGGGGACATAGCGCCCTACCAGCCGGTCGCAGCCTTCGGCCAGTGCCAGACGCCGCACCTCGTTGACAATGAACTCCTCGACCGAGCGGCCGAGCACCCGGCAGCTCATCACCCACGTGTCGATATGCAACTCACTGCCACGGCGCTCGAGGACGAGGCAGGCGATGAGACCATTGTCGCCGAACCGGTCGCGCAGCCGGACGTGCCGCACGAACCAGCCGGGCCGCGCCGCCAACGCCGCGATCTCGGCTTCGCCGTAGCGGGTGCCGGTCAGGTGGAACTGGTTGCTCTTGCCGATCAGCTGCGCGATGCGCGGCAGGTGCAACGGGTCGGCGCCGCCGACCGTCGCGGTCATCTCCAGCCCGGCCAGGTAGGAGCCCATGTCGACAGCCGCCTCGCGCACCGCCTCCCGCCTTGCGTTCTCGGCGTAGTAGCGGCTGCGCTCGCGGTCCTCGGCGGAGAAGGCGATCGTCTCGAACCAGCCGCAATCGGCTAGCGCAGCGACAAACAGCGCCGGGTCGTCCGGCAATTCGACGACCGCCACCTCCGGCAGATGACGGCGGACGATGTCGCGCTCGGCGGGGTTGTCGTCGACGAACACCAGCGCATCGAGCCCGATATTCAGGCGCCGCGCGATCTCGCGCAGATTGTCGGCCTTGTTGTCCCAGTTGGCCACAAAGGCGGCGACATCGTCGAGCCGCAGCACGCAGTCGGGATGGTCACGAAAGACGCTTTCGGCGATTGCCGCGTCGTTCTTGCTGCACACGGCGAGGATGACGCCGCGCTCCTTCAGCGCCTTGACGAAGCACTGGAATGCAACGAACGCCTCGCCGTCGGTGCCGGCGCCGAGCGCCAATCCGGCAAGCCCGTCATCGCCGACGACGCCGCCCCACAGCGTGTTGTCGAGGTCGAGCACCAGGCATTTCCTCGCAAGGCCGTTGCCGCCGGCGATCAGCTGCGCGGCGCGCTGCGCGACGAGGCCCGATGCGTCGAGCGCGAAGGCATGGCGCGAGTGGAACCAGTAGCGCGGGTCGTGCCAGCGCCGCTTGCCGTAGAGCGCGGCGACATGGTCGAGATCGAAGATCGCGACGCCCGCGGGAGCGGCGGCGGCAAGCGCAGCGTTGTAGCGCCGCCACAGCGTGCGGCTGCCAGCGGCGGCGGCGCCGGCGAAATTGCCGAACGGGTCGTCGGCCGGCATGTCGGCGTTGTTGTCAATGACGAGGCAGGAGAGCCGCGCGTGCAGCGCCGACCACAGGGCGCGGCGGGCGCGGACCGCGCGTTCGACGGCAGCCTCAAGCACCTCGGAAGCGGCGCCCGGTGGCGCTGT
>JBLMXS010000511.1:0-5821 GCA_050257895.1 Thiohalocapsa sp. | reverse complement strand
GCGGCAGGCCGGCCGGCAATTCGAGCCCGGCATGGATGCGCGCCGCCAGCTCCATCAGCCCGACGGAGCGATCGGTGCCGGCGATGACGAAGCGTCCCTGATGGAACTCGATGTCGGCCGCCGCCGCCTCCAGCACATGCGCGGCGATCTGCTTGCCGGCCTCGACGACCTTGGCGGCGGCGCCGACGATCGCGTTGCCGCTGACGATCATCGATTTGGAGCCGCCGGTGCCGCCGCCGGCGATCAATTCGTCGCTGTCGCCCTGTAAGAGGCGGACCTTGTGGAACGGGATGCCGAGCCGGGTCGCCAGCACCTGGGCGAACGGCGACCAGTGCCCCTGGCCGTAATCGAGCGTGCCGGTGATGATCGTCACGTCGCCGTTTTCCTCGAAGCGGACGCCGCCCATCTCGCGGCCCGGCGGGCCGGTCAGTTCGAGATAGTCGCTGATGCCGCGGCCGCGCAACTTGCCACGCTTGCGGCTTTCCTCCCTGCGCGCGGCAAAGCCGTCCCAGTCGGCAAGCTTCACCGCCTTGTCGAGCAATGTCGTGAAATCGCCGCTGTCGTAGGTCGTGCCGTTCGGCGCCTTGTACGGCATCGCCTCGCGCGGGATGTGGTTCTTGCGGCGCAGCTCGACCTGGTCGATCCCGGTTTCGCGCGCCGCGCGGTCGACCAGCCGCTCCATGTAGTAGTTCGCTTCAGGCCGGCCGGCGCCGCGATAGGCGCCGATCGGCGTCGTGTTGGTGAAGACGCATTTCGTCGTCACCTCGATCAGCGGCGTCTTGTAGACGCCGAGCGTGTTGCGCACCGCGTTGCGCGTCGAGGGGCCCGGCGCGCCGTAGGTCGCGCCGACATTGCCGTAGCCGTCGAGCCGCACCGCGAGGAAGTTGCCGTCGTTGTCGACCGCCAGCTCGGCGGTCATCTGGGCTTCCCGGCCATGCGTGTCCGAGACGAAGCTGCCGGAGCGCTCGTCGGTCCATTTGACCGGCCGCCCGAGCTCGCGCGCCGCGTGCAGGATGCAGTAATACTCCGCCATGTTGGCCTGCTTCATCCCGAACGAGCCGCCCACCCGGTCGGTGACGACCCGCAGCTTGTCGCGCCCGATGCCGAGGACGCCGGCGATGTAGTTGCGGAAGCCGAAGACGCCCTGGCAGCCGACATAGAGCGTGAAATGCTGCGCTGCCGGGTCGTACTCGGCGAGCGCCGCTCGCGGCTCGATCGGGTTGACGACGATGCGGTTGCTCTTCAGCTCCAGCCTGGTGACATGCGCCGCCGTGGCGAAGGCCTCGGCGACCTTGTCGCTGTCGCCGAAATGGAAATCGAGGCCGATATTGCGCGGCACCTCGTCGTAGAGGAGCGGCGCGCCGGGCGCCGTCGCCGCAGCGGGCTCGGTGACCGCCGGCAGCGGGTCGATCTCGACAACCACCGCCTCGGCCGCATCCTTGGCCTGCGCCAGCGTCTCGGCGACAACGGCAGCCACCGCCTCGCCGACATGGCGCACCTTGTCGGCGGCCAGCACCTGGCGCACCGGCTGCAGCATCGGCGTGCCGTCGCGGTTGTTCATCACCTGCCGCGCCGGCAGGGGCCCGATGCCGCCGGCGGTCAGCTCGGCCTGCGTGTAGACCCCGAGCACCCCCGGCATGGCGCGCGCCGCCGCGCCATCGATCCGCCGGATGACGCCGTGTGCCACCGGGCTGCGCACGATCGCCGCATAGGCCTGGCCGGGCGCGTTGAAATCGTCGGCGTAATGCCCTGCGCCCTTCAGCAGCAACGGATCCTCGGCCCGCGACACCGGCTGACCGATCGCGTAGCGCTCGTCGAACTGCAGGTCGGCCGGATCGATCATGTCGTTCATGGACTGTCCCTCTTGGCGGCGCTCGTCATCCGCCGGGGATGATCGGCATCGCCGCTTGCAGGTGATGACGGGAGTGCTGCCGTCAGCGTAAATCGACCCGCCGCCCCTTCGCAAGGCGCCCCCCGGGTGGGTCTCGTTTCAGCTTGACGCTGGATCGCCTCGGTCCGTCCTTCGAGACGGCGCTTCGCGCCTCTTTGAGGAGTGCCCGCAGGGCGCGTCTCGAAGGACGCAAAAGGCTGGTGCAGGTCGAAGCTGACAGACCGATGCGATGGATCCTGGTCGCGGGCTTTGCGGTAAAGTGTTGGTTGCGGGCTTTGCCCGCAAGATGAAGGAAAGCCCGATGCCCGAGCCAATCCGCCTCAAGCTGTTGGAAAACTACCGCTTCGTGCTCTACGCGCCGTTCTATGCGGCGCATGCGATCGGCGCCTATGCCGAGGAGGGGTTGGAGGTCGAGCTGCTGCCGTCGGCGGGGCCGGGCAAGGCCGAGGCGGCCTTGCTGAGCGGCGAGGTCGACGTGTTGTGGATGGGGCCGATCCGGGTGATGAAGCATCACGACGAGAACCCCGGCTCGCCATTGACGGCGTTTGCCGAAATTGTCTGCCGCGACCCGTTCTCGCTGGTCGGCGGCGATCCGTTCCCGCATTTCCGCCTCATCGAGCTCGGCCACATGCGGTTTGCCAGCACCAGCGAGGTGCCGACGCCGTGGCTGTGCCTGGAACAGGATTTGCGCGATCTCGGCGTCGACCCGGGCTGGATCCCGCGCATCGCCGACCGTACGATGGCCGACAACGTCGGCGCGCTACATACGGGCGAGATCGACGTGGCGCAGCTGTTCGAGCCCTATGTCGAGCAGGCGGTCGCCGGCGGCGCCGAGATCTGGTATCGCGGCAGCGCGCGCGGCCGCACCAGCTACACGGTGTTCGTGACAAGGCGCGACCGCCTCGCCGCCGACCCCGAACCGTTCCGCCGCATGGTGCGGGCGATCTACAAGACGCAACGCTGGGTTGCGGGTGAGACCTCGCGGGCGCTGGCGTCGGCCGTCGCCGAGTATTTCCCCGACCTCGACCGCAGCCTCCTGACGCGGGCCCTGGCGCGCTACAAGGAGCAGGGCGTGTGGGGGCTCGACCCGGTATTGCCGGAGGAGGGGTTCGAGCGGCTGCGCCGGGCGCTCGTCGGCAACGGCTACCTGACGGGTGCTGTGCCGTTCGCCGATTGTGTCGACAACACGCTCGCCGAGGAGGCGGTCGCCGCGCACCAATTGCTGTCGCAGCCAACCGATCCGCGGCCGCAATAAGAAAAAGCCGTTGCCGTCGCCGGCATCGTGGCGGCGCGTCGCGAATCTCCGCTTGAGGCCAATCTAAAAACTGAGGAAAAGCCAGGTATGCTGCAACCTCCTGGCGAGGCGGCAGCATTGACTCGGGAGGAACATTGGCCGATGTGGATTCTCAAAGCGCCGGCCGATGCGCGGACTGGGCAAAACCGGCTCCGGTGCCTCGTCCTGTTGGCTGTATCGTTGGCGGCCGGATACGATGCTCGCGCCGCGACATGGCTGATGCCGCCCGACGTCACAACTCGGGTGGGTCGGGCGCAGGAATACGTCTACAACTACACGAGCTCGCAATACGCCGCTCTCCGGACGTCCAATCGGGATTACGTCTGGTCCGGCGAAGCGCCGACAGGGGAAGCACTCCGCGTGCCGGTGTTCACCGGCATAAACGTCCCGGTCTGGCGGCCGCTATACGGCTATCCCCTCGTTGTCGACAGCGCGAACACGTTGTACCAATGCGGAACCAACCAGCCCTGCAGCTATAGCTGGCTCAATTCGAACTATCCGTCGTGGATCCTGCGGGGGGCGGACCACGCGACGCCGGCGTGGGAATTCGGCGACCGGACGATGACCCCGGTCGATATTTCGAACTCGGCGGTGAGCGACTTCGCGCTGCAGAACTCGATCGTGCCGTTGCTCAATCTCGGCCTCAATATTTCGCTGGACAATGTCGACGACCGCAATCTCTGGGATGCGCAAGGCGTATGCTCGGTCGCAATCCCGTTCAGCGCCTATGACAGCAACGGCAATCCCACCAGCGATGCCACTCCGGTCGGCGATTGCGAATCGAACGGCGGCAGATGGACGCAAGTCTATACCGATCCGAAGACACTGACGAACCAGGTCGATAACGGCGCATTCACGACGGACCAGGTGCACTGGATGCAGGCGGTCACCGCCAAGGCGCACCAGCTGGGCCTCGCCACCAGTGCCAACATCAGCTATGACGCACGCGACCTCAGCACCAAGTCGACAAGCGATTACCTGATGCGGCAGCTGATCGCGGCCGTCGACATCTGGTACCAGGAGAGCAGCTTCGACGGCGATGCGATCCCGTCCGCCTGCCTGATCGGCGGCGGCAGCTACGCGCAAGCGATTGCCGGCACACTGACGGCGGGTGCGACGACGGTGCCGCTGACCGGCACCATGCCGTCCGGCGTTTTTGCGTCCGGGGTCCCGGTCTCAATCGCCGGTGCAGGAGCGCAGGGTGAGACCTATATCGGCACCGCAACCGGCGCACCGAGCGGCCAAAGCGTGCCGATCAGCCCCGCCACCGCAACCACCGTCAATGCCGCCGGCGGCAGCTCCCTGCAGGTCGCCGAGCTGCACAACAGCATGTTCGGCCAGCAGTGGATCAATTATACCGAGTTCATCCAAAGCCTGCCGGCCGGCACCGCCATGGTTCAAGAAAACTCGATATGTCCGATCGGCAACGCCAACCGGCAGGTCGTCGAATGGGCGATCGGCTCGAACCTGATCTCGAAACCGGCCAGCAAGGCACGCAGCTACGTCGAAATGTTCTTTGCCTCGGCGGACGGGTCCGGCGACGGCACCTACGACACTAACGGCCAGTCGGGCGCGGATTGGGACGAGTGGTCCTGGGACCACGGACTGCCGCTCGACAAGACGGCAGTGGTGGCGACGAACGGGATCTACAGCCGGCGCTTCCGCAACGGCATTGTTGTCTGCAACCCGACAGCACCGGGATCGGCGGACCGGAGCTTTAGTCTGGGCAACAAGGTCTACCATTCGTTCGACAACGTGCGTTACTCCGGAACCGTGTCGATTCCGGGGCCGAGCTGCCTGATGCTGCAAAGCGGCGCTCCATAGAAACGGCGCGCAACAAGGACTTACGGCGGCTGGCACAGGGCTTGAACCGATGCCGGCGCCAGCCTAAATCGAATGGCGCCGGATGCCCTTCGGGGTCCGGTGGGCGGCGGCAAGGCGCCGGCGCCGTGTGTCGTATCCATGTTGCTCAGTGGAGGATGTGGCTATGAGCACGATGTTCGATTTTGCGCCGCTGTGGCGCACCGGGATCGGCTTCGACCACCTGTTCGACCTTCTCGGCCGCACCGCCGAGGCGGCCGAAGCCGGCACCTACCCGCCTTACGACATCGAAAAGACCGGAGATGACGCCTATCGCCTCACGCTGGCCCTGGCCGGCTGGCAGCCAGAGGAGGTGTCGATCGTCACCCAGCCGAACCTGCTGGTCGTCTCCGGCAACAAGGCGAAGGGAGACGGCAAGGCGTTCCTCTATCACGGCATTCCTGGCGGCGCATTCGAGCGGCGGTTCAACCTGGCCGAGCACGTCAGCGTCACTGGCGCCAGGATGCAGAACGGCCTGTTGACGATCGAGCTGGTGCGCCAGGTGCCGGAGGCGATGAAGCCGCGCCACATCGCAATCGCCAGCAACAGCAACCAGAAGGCGATCGAGAACAAGCAAGCCGCCTGAAGCTGCGGTGAACGCCTGAAGACGAAACAGCCCCGCGCGCGGCGGCCTCGCCGCTGCCGTGCGCGGCTTTAGCTTTAGGCCGCGATCGTCACAGACGCGTCGCGGCCGGCCCAAGCGTCGCTGCCGGCATAGCGCCAGGTCCAGTCGATGCGGCTGCCCGGCGGCAGCACCGCGGTCTCGAGCGCCGCCA
>JBLMXS010000510.1:0-2957 GCA_050257895.1 Thiohalocapsa sp. | reverse complement strand
AACGAGAACGCGGCGCTCCCAGCGAGTGACGCCGCAGCAACGGTCGGACCGCTGAAAGCCCTCGCCCTCGATGGGGGAGGGTTGGGAGGGGGTGATCGTGCCTCATCGCCCTCCGGTCGGGGTCGACTGGCGAGTTCACCCCCATCCCTGCCCTCCCCCATCAAGGGGGAAGGAGCAGCTGAAGCCTTGCCGGGGCCGATCCGGGTGCATGGCAAGTCGTTTTTCGCCGGCGCGGAAAAGCACGTCGTCAAGGGCGTCACCTACGGCCCGTTCGCGGTCGGCAGCCACGGCGCGCAATTCGCGGAACACGACACCGTCGAGCACGATTTCGCGTTGATGCGGGAGGCCGGCGCCAACACATTGCGGGTGTTCACGGTGCCGCCGTTGTGGCTGCTCGACATGGCGGATGCGGCCGGGCTCAAGGTGCTGGTCGGCCTGCCGTGGACGCAGCACGTGACGTTTCTTGACAGCCCGGCGGTCGCCGGGCAGATCCGCACCGCAATCGCTGACGGGGTCCGGGCGTGTCTGCGCCACCCGGCTGTCTTCGCCTACCTCGTCGGCAACGAGATCCCGCCGGACATGGTGCGCTGGCACGGCGCCAGCGCGGTCGAGAGGTTCTTGCGCGAGCTGGTCGGGCTGGTGCGGCAGGAGCACCCCGGCGCCCTCGTCAGCTACGCCAACTTCCCCTCCACCGAATACCTGGCCGAATACTTGGCGCTCGACTGCCTCGACTTCCTCTGCTTCAACGTGTATCTGCACGAGGAGACCGCGTTCCGGCGATATATCGGGCGGCTGCACAATCTCGCGCCCGACAAGCCGCTGGTGCTGACCGAGTTCGGCATCGACTCGATGCGCCACGGCGCCGCCGAGCAGGCGCAGATCCTGTCGTGGCAGATTTGCGCCGCCTTCGCCGCCGGGGTGGCCGGCACCTTCGTCTTCGCCTGGACCGACGAATGGTTCACCGGCGGGCATCCGATCGAGAACTGGGCGTTCGGCCTGGTCGATCGCCGGCGCCGCCCAAAACCGGCCTACGACGCGGTCGCGGGACATTACCGCGGCGCCCTGCCGCCGCCGCTGCCGCGCACGCCGCCCGTATCGGTGGTGGTCTGCGCCTATAACGCCGAGCGCACGATGGAGGCCTGCTTGGCCTCGCTCGAAACCCTCAACTACCCCGATTACGAAGTCATCGTCGTCAATGACGGCTCGACCGACGGCACGCTGGCGATCTCGGAACGCTTTCCCTACTGCCGCATTATCAGCCAGCCGAACAAGGGCCTCTCCGTCGCCCGCAACGTCGGCGCGGAAGCCGCCACTGGCGAGATCGTGGCCTACACCGATAGCGACTGCGTCGCCGATCCCGACTGGCTGACCTACCTCGTCGGGCATATGGAGGAACAGCGGCTCACGGCCTGCGGCGGGCCCAATTTCCCGCCGCCGGAAGACGCCCTGGTGCCGGCCGCGGTGGCGGTGTCGCCGGGCGGCCCGACGCATGTGCTGCTGACCGACGACACGGCCGAGCACATCGCCGGCTGCAACATGGCGTTCCGCCGCGACAGGCTCTTGGCGCTTGGCGGCTTCGACCCGCAATTCCGCGCCGCCGGCGACGATGTCGACATCTGCTGGCGCTTCCAGGACGCCGGCGACACGATCGGCTTCAGCCCGGCCGCGGTGGTCTGGCATTTCCGCCGCAATACGGTCGAGGCCTATCTCAACCAACAGAAGGGCTACGGCAAGGCGGAAGCGCTCGTCTACGCCAAGCATCCGGCGCGCTTCAACCTGTTCGGGCAGGCTAGGTGGGCCGGCCGCATCTACGGCGACCTGTCGTCGGCGCTGCTGTTGTCGCGGCGGCCGCTGATCTATTCCGGCGCGTTCGGCCGCGGCCCCTACCAGATGCTGTACGAGCCGCCGGCCTCGCTGACCGCCGCCTTGCCGATGACCTTCGAGTGGGGCGTCGCGGCGATCCTCTTGGTGCTGATCGGCGCGGCGATCGGCGGCTGGCTGTGGCTGCTCGCGACGCCGCTGCTGCTGACCTGGGCGCTGTGCATCAACGGCGCGCTGAAGGCGTCGATCGACCCACGCTTCTCCGGCCCCAAGGCAAGGGCGCTGGTGGCCTTGCTGATCTATCTCGGGCCGCTGCTGCGCGGCTGGGCCCGGCTCAAATGGCGGATCAAGACGGCGCAGGCCGCTGAGACCGCGACGCCGGCGATGCCGCTCGACCAGCGCCCGCGGGTCGACTGGCCGCAGCGTGGCTTCACGCTCTCCTACTGGAACGAGCGCAGTCTCGAAAAGGAGGTCCTGATCGGCGGCCTCGCCGATCTGCTTGCCGCCCGCCACTATCCGGTGATCATCGACACCGGCTGGAGCGGCGTCGATCTCGAC
The DNA here is from genome assembly GCA_050257895.1 of Thiohalocapsa sp. Lineage (GTDB taxonomy): Bacteria > Pseudomonadota > Alphaproteobacteria > ATCC43930 > CGMCC-115725 > DATARH01. Next base: position 578 of record JBLMXS010000510.1, on the reverse strand, counting down.
GTCGCGCACGGCCTGTTCAGCCGGGCTCTCGTCACCGCCTGCGGGGAGAACCACGGCGGCGACAAGCGGCTGCTGCGGGTGCGCGCGGCAATGCGGGTGTCGAATCTTGGCCGCGCGCTCCTCGCCGGCCTGGCGGTGCTGGTCCTGGGCAGCCTCGCTATGGGCTCGCCGGTCGCCGCACGGGTCTTTTTCGCCGTCGCGCTCGTTGGCCTCGGTGTCATCGGCCGGCAGCTCATTGCCTTTGCGCGCCTGATGCAGCGGATGATCGCGGCGACGGCGCGGCAGGCGGACCTGCTGCCGTCCGAGCGCTCAGACGGCGCGCTCGGGCGCTGAGCCGATCGCCCGTCCATGGGGAGGGGCAGCCTGATCGCGAAATTCCTGCCCTATCTGAGGGCCCATCGCTGGCAGGTCGTGTGCGCGTTGCTCCAGGTCTTCCTGGTGGCGGCGTTCGAGCTGTTGAAGCCGTGGCCGCTGCAGATCGTCATCGATCATGTCCTCGGCGGCAAGCCGGCGCCCGCCGCCGGCCCGTTTGCCGTGTGGCCGATCGGCGCCATCCTGTCATTGCCGCCCGGCGTCCT
>JBLMXS010000509.1:0-4324 GCA_050257895.1 Thiohalocapsa sp. | reverse complement strand
AGAAATTGACGAGGCCCGGGATCCCGTGCTCCGCGGGTCCCTGTACGACGAAATCGGCGGCGGGTTCGGTGGGGCCGCTGATCTTCGGCCGGATGCCGGCATAGCCCGGCTGCAAAGCGCCGTCGCGCAATGCCGGCCAGTAGCGCCGAACGGCGGCGTAGAAGGCGTCGCCCCGGCGCGGGTCGACGCTGTAATCGACGCCGTCGATCCATTCGACATCGGGGCCGAAGCGCGCCTGCCCCGCGAGATCGAGCGTGATGTGGACGCCGAGCCCGCCCGGCACCGGCACCGGATAGATCAGGTGCCGGACCGGCGTCCTGCCGCTCAGCGTGAAATAGACGCCGCGGCAGAAATAGGCCGGCGGGATGCTGTCCAGGGGGATGCCGGCGACGGCGCCGGCAAGCGCCGGGGCGTAGAGGCCGGCGGCGTTGACCAGCATGCGACAGGCGATCGTCGCCGGCTCGTCGCCGCCGACCCGCAATTCGAACCCGCCATTGCCGAGGACGCGGCCCGACAGCACCGGCGAGCGGAACGCGACAAAGGCGCCGGCCGCCTCGGCTTCGCCCTGGTAAGACAGCATCAGCGCATGGCTGTCGATGATGCCGGTCGACGGCGACATCAGCGCCGCGATGCATTGGAGCTCGGGTTCGAGCCGCATGGCCTCGGCGGCGCTCAGCCATTCCAGATTGTCGACGCCGTTGGCCCTGGCGGCGGCCTCGATCTTCTCGACGCCGGGGAGCTCGTCCTCGCTGGTGGCGACGATCAGCTTGCCGAGCCGCGCATATGGCACGCCGCGCTCGGCGCAATAGGCATAGAGCCGCTCCCGCCCCTCGACGCAGCTCGTCGCCTTGAGGCTTCCTTGCGGGTAGTAGAGCCCTCCGTGGATCACCTCGCTGTTGCGCGAGGAGGTCTCGAAGCCGATCGTGTAGGCGCGTTCCAGCACGATGACCTCGTGGCCCGCCAAGGCCAGCGCCCGCGCCGTCGCGAGGCCGATGACTCCGGCGCCGACCACCACCGCTTCGACGTCGTGCACCGCCTGTCCTCGGCTACGGCCGCAGGAGACCGGTGATATCCTGCACCTCGCGCAGGATCGGCACGGCGATCGCGGCGGCGCGCTCGGCGCCGTGCCACAGCACCGTGTCGATATGGCCAGGATCAGCCAGGAGGCGCCGCATCTCGCCGCCGATCCGCCCCAACACCTCGACCGCGACCTCCGACAGCCCCTCCTTGAAGGCGGAAAAATTCTGCCCGGCAAAGCGGGCGAGGGCAGCCTCGCGCGTGGTGTCGGTCAAGGCGGCGTAGATCCCGACAAGGTTGTCGGCCTCGGGCCGCGCCTCGAGCGCCGCGATCGTGTCGGGCAGCGGCTCGGGGTCGGTCTTGGCGCGGCGGATCTTCAGCGCGATCGCGTCGGCATCGTCGGTCATGTTGAGGCGCGAGTAGTCCGACGTGTCGGATTTCGACATCTTCCTGGTGCCGTCGCGCAAGCTCATGACGCGCGTCGCTTCGCCGAAGATCTGCGGCTCCGGCAATGGGAAGAAATCGCGCTCGTAGCGCCGGTTGAAGGCGCCGGCGATGTCGCGCGCCAGTTCGACATGCTGCTTCTGGTCCTCGCCGACCGGCACGTGCGTCGCCTTATAGAGCAGGATGTCGGCGGCCATCAGCACCGGGTAGGCGTAGAGGCCGAGCCCGGCCACATCGCGCTGCTTGCCGGCCTTCTCCTTGAACTGCGTCATGCGGTTGAGCCAGCCGAGCGGCGTCAGGCAGCCGAGCAGCCAGGCCAGCTCGGAATGCGCGCTGACCATGCTCTGGTTGAAGATGATGCAGTGCGACGGGTCGATCCCGGCGGCGATGTAGGCGGCGGTCACCTCGCGCGTCGCGGCGCGCAGTTCGAGCGGGTCCTGCGGCATTGTCAGCGCGTGCAGGTCGACGATGCAGAAGATGCACTCGTAATCGTGCTGCAGCTGCACCCAGTTGCGGATCGCGCCGAGATAATTGCCGAGATGCAGGTTGCCGGTCGGCTGGATGCCGGAAAAGATCCGGTTGCTTGGATGGGGCGAGTTCATGGGGCCTCGATATCGCCGCGCGCCGCGATCGGGTCAAGCCGCTTGACGCCGCAGCTGGCCGCGCAATTCGCGCCAGTCGGTGATCCCGAGCGCCAGCACCAGCGCCGCAAAGCTGGCGATGCCGCCCAGCACCAGCGCCGCCAGCGCCAAGAGGCGCACAGCCTCGGCTCCGGCCAGCGCCGGCGCCAGCAGCAGCCGCAGGACGACCAGCACCGCCGTCATCCCAGCCGTCGCCGCGGCGATGCGCGGGATGTTGGCGAGCGTCCGGCGGTCGAGGCGGAAATGGCCGTGTCGGCGCAGCAGGACCAGCAACGTCGTCGCCTGCATCCAGCCCGCCGCCGACAGCGCGATCGCCACGCCGACATGCTCGAGGAAGCGCATCAGGACGATTGTCAGCGCGAAGTTGAGCGCGACCGCGGCGATCGCGACCTTGACTGGCGTCGCGGTATTGCGATGTGCGTAGAACCCCGGCGCCAGTACCTTGACCAGAACGAAGGCCGGCAGGCCCAGCGCATAGGCCGCCAGCGCCGCCGCCGTCGCCGCCGTATCGGCCGCCCCGAAGGCGCCGCGCTGGAACAGCACCGAGAGGATCGGCGCCGCCAGCACGATCAGCGCCGCCGCCGCCGGCAAGGTCAAGAGCAAGGCCAGCTCGACGCCGCGGTTCTGCGTCGCCGCCGCACCGGCGGCATCGCCGAGCCGCACCTGGCGCGACAGCGGCGGCAGGATCGCGGTGCCGATCGCGATGCCGACAACCCCGAGCGGCAGCTGGTTCAGCCGGTCGGCGTAATAGAGGTACGACACCGAGCCGCCGGGCAAGAGCGAGGCAAGGGCGGTCGAGATCACCAGGTTGATCTGAGTGACGCCGGCGCCGGCGATTCCCGGTGCCATGATCCGCATCGTCTCCCGGACCCGAGGCGTCAGGCGCGGCAGGCGCAGCCGCAAGGCCACGCCGGCGCGGGCGCAGGCGGCCATCAGCCAGAGAAACTGCGCCACCCCGGCGCCCGCCAAGGCCAGCGCCAGGACGCGCCCGTCATGCGTCCCGAAGCGCCACATGACGAGGAGACCGGCGATCAGGAACAGGTTGAGCAGGATCGGCGTCGCCGCCGGCGCCGCGAAGCGGTCGATGGCGTTGAGCACGCCGGCCTGCAGCGCGGTCAGCGAGATGAACAGAAGATAGGGAAAGGTGATGCGGGTCAGGTCGATCACCAGCGCGAATTTGCCGGGCTCGGCGTCGAAGCCGGGCGCGACGACCGTCATCACCCACGGCATCAGAATTTCGCCGAGGACGACGAAGGCGAGCAGCACCGCGAACAAGACGGCGAAGGCTTCCTCGGCGAACGCGCGCATCGCCGGCTTGCCGCCTTCGGTCAATGCCGCCGAGGCGAGCGGCACGAACGCGGCGTTGAAGGCGCCCTCGGCAAACAGGCTGCGAAACAGGTTGGGCAGGCGCTGCGCGACGAAGAACGCGTCCGCCACCGGACCGGCGCCAAGGATCGCCGCCGTCAGGATGTCGCGGATGAACCCGAAGACGCGGCTCACCAGCGTGTAGGAGCCGACCGTCGCAACCGATCGCAGCAGGGCCATAAGCGAGGACCAATGACACCGAATTGCCGTCCCGGCGCAGCCCGGGACCCACTTGTCAACGTCCGTGATCAACGTCCTGGGGCGCGGATTGGTGGATCCGGCCCTTCGCCAGGTGACGATCGGGATGTAGAGCAATCCAGCGCCGAAAGAAACGCTATCTACCGCTACGCGTCATGGCGCGGCCATCTCGAATAAACCGGACAGGTGGATCGTGGAGATGCCCCGGATCAAGTCCGGGCATGACGAGTCTGGCTTTCTGCGGCTCGGCAGGAGCCGCCACCGGGGAAGCCCGTGGCGTTGGACGCGGAGCCTCCCACGGCCTAAATTTACCGTCATGCCAAGCGCCGCCGAAAAGCTGATGACCCTCGACGAGTTCCTGGCCTGGGAGCGCGAGCAGCCCGAGCGCCACGAGTTCGACGGGCTGGTGATTACCGAGGTGACGGGAGCATCCCTCCCGCACGTGGTCATCACGATGAACACGGCATTTGCGTTGCGCCGGGCATTGCGCGGTACCGGCTGCCGTCCGTTTTCGAGCGATGCCAAAGTTGTCGCCGGAGGTGCGATCCGTTATCCCGACATTGTCGTGTCTTGTCGGCCGTATAACGAAGCGGTCGACATCGTTCCCGAGCCGGTGGTGGTGATCGAGATCGTCTCCCCGACCACAGAACGGGTCGACC
>JBLMXS010000508.1:0-3561 GCA_050257895.1 Thiohalocapsa sp. | reverse complement strand
AGGTCGCCGAGCGCGCGATTGGCCTCCTCGAGGCGGCCGAAGCGGTCGATCAGCGCGATGCCGACCGGCGCGTTGGCGAAAAACCGCTGGAAGCGCTCGCGCGACAGGCGCAGCGCCATCTCCCATTCGCGCTCCGGCGTCAGGTCGCGCACCACCGAATGGGTGCGCAATTCGCCGCCCTCGTCGACGACGCTCTGCGTCACGAGCACATGCACGAGGCGGCCGTCGCGGCTCTTCAGGACGACCTCGCCGCGCCGGCCGCCGTCGCTGCGGCCGCCGAACGGGTCATGCGGCGCGATGTCGGCGGGTGCGCGGCCGGCGAGAAAATCGTGCAGCCGCGCATCGCTGCCGACGATCTCGGCCGGGGTGCTGCCGAGCCAGTTGGCGAGCGTCTTGTTGACGAACAGGAAGCGCCCGGCGCCGTCGACCGAATAGAACCCGATCGGGGCGTCGTCGAGAAAGCCGACGAGCTTGTTGCGCTCGTCGCGGATCATCGCCTCCATGTCGTGGCGGGCGGTGATGTCCTGGATGTTCCAATAGCTGTAGCCGGGCCGGCCGGCGATCGGGTTGACCGCGATGTTGAACCAGCCGGCGGCGGCGCCGCGCGCGTCGCGCAACGGCAGCGCCGTGATGGCCCGGGCGCCGGCCGCCGAGCGGCTGCGCAGCCGATCGAAATCGGCGATCGATTCCGGATCGGCGACGGCCAGCGCTATGCGCGCCAGGGGCGGCTCCGGCGACGGCGGGAACAGGCTGTGAAAGGCGGTATTGGCGTAGGCGGCGCGGCCATCCGGCGTCAGGATCAGCTGCGCGTCGGGCGACGCGTCGAGCGCCTGGCTCAGGACGTCGACGCGGCTGCCGAGCACCGCGTGCACCGAATGCCCGACGGCGGCGGCGACGCCGGCGATCGCCGCCAGCGCAAACACGCTGATCGCCGCGGCGGCGAGGTTCTTGCCCTCGAGCACGCCGACGGCATACAGCCCCGCTACGGCGAGCCCGGTGGCGACGAGGAGCAGCGCGACATTGCCGAGCATGCCGATCCAGCCCGGCTGGGTGCGCTCGCCGTTCCAGCGCGACGGTTGAGCGGGGCCCTCGGTATCGGCCACCATCGTTGGCGCTCCGGGCATTTTAGCAACCGGCTTTTATGATAACACGGCGCGGCGACGCCGGTCGCCGCCTGCACGAGCGGCCGCGGCGGTATTGTTTATTGTTGCGGCGCTGGCGGAGGCGGCGAGCGCTACTCGTCGCGGTAGGTGCGCTCCATGCGCTCGTGCCGCTCCTGCGCCTCGATCGACAATGTCGCGATCGGCCGCGCCTCAAGGCGGCGGATGCCGATCGGCTGATCGGTTTCCTCGCAAAACCCGTAAGTGCCGCTGTCGATCCGGGCAATCGCCGCATCAATCTTTGAGATCAGCTTGCGTTCGCGGTCGCGGGTCCGCAGCTCGATCGCCCGTTCGGTCTCCAGCGAGGCACGATCGGTCAAGTCCGGCTTCAGGAGGCTCTCCTCCTTCAGATGGCGCAACGTGTCGGAGGAATCGGCGACCAGTTCGGCGCGCCAACGCAGCAGCTTTTGCCGAAAGTACTCGAGCTGCAAGGGGTTCATGAACTCTTCATCGTCGCAAGGACGATAATCGGGCGGCAACACCGTACGCATTCCTCTCCCCAGACACCCGTTCGGGACGGGCGCGGAGTATATGAATGGGCCGGCGCCATTTCAACCGCCAGAATGACAACACAGCATGTTGATTACGCCTATGTTTTCCGACCTTGTTGCCAACCTGGCGCGGCGCGCCCGGAGCCGGCCGCGGGGCGAGGCCGGTTGTTTCGAACACGGCAGTCACCCAGTCCAAATTGAATATGGTTACTGAAGTCTCCACTTATCTAAAATTTTTTCTAAATAATTTACTGCAAGTTAACTCTATAGCCTCAATAATTGCTGTAATGGTTTAGCGCTTCGTTAAGGGCTCGTCGCTAGCTTTGCTAGCCATGGACGACGACAACGAGCTGACGAACATGATTGCTGCCGCTCCCCTCGGGCAGGATGAGGACGCTGCCGACGATCGCGCCAGCCTAGTGCATGAGCTGCCGTCTCCGGACACCAGGAGATGGGTCGTGCGGCGCAAGGCGATCGTTGTCCAGGCGGTGCGCAACGGCACGATCACGCTGCAGGAAGCCTGCCGCCGCTACAATTTGTCGGTCGAGGAGTTCCTCGCCTGGCAGCGCGCGATCGAGCGCTATGGCATCCCAGGGCTGCGCGTCACCCGGCTGCAGATCTACCGCGACACCGACGATAGCCGCGCCGGCAAATAGATGCGCGCGGCGTACCAGCTGGATGGATAGCGCCTTGCGCCCGGACGACATTCCTTGATGCGAAGCGGCTGCCTCAGCTCGGGTCGAGTTCGGTGTCCCAATAGAGGTAGTCGCGCCAGCTTTCGTGCAGGTAGTTGGGCGGGAAGGCGCGGCCGTTCTCCTGCAGCATGTAGGTGGTCGGCTGCACCGGCGGCTGCTTCGGGTAGAGCCCGCTCTGCTTCGGCAGACGGTTGCCCTTCAGAAGGTTGCAGGCGCCGCAGGCGGTGACGACGTTGGTCCATACCGTGGTGCCGCCGCGCGAGCGCGGAACCACGTGATCGAAGGTCAATTCGTGCGACAGGTGCGGCTGGGCGCAATACTGGCAGGTGAAGCGGTCGCGCAGAAAGACGTTGAACCGCGTGAAGGCAGGATGGCGCGCTGCCTGCACGTATTCCTTCAGCGCGATGACGCTCGGCAGCCGCATCTCGAAAGAGGGACTGCGTACATAAGTGTCGTAATGGTCGATGATGTTGACGCGGTCGAGGAACACCGCCTTCACCGCATCCTGCCACGACCACAGCGACAGCGGGAAATAGCTGAGCGGACGGAAGTCCGCGTTGAGCACCAAGGCCGGGCAGTTATCGAGCAGGCTCGCCACCGCAGGATCCACTTCCAGGCCGCTCTCTGTTAGCCCACCTCCTCCCGCTCGTCATGGCCGGGCTTGACCCGGCCGTCCACGAGGAGCGGCACCACGTGGATCCCCGGGTCAAGCCCGGTGATGACGCGCGAATGGACACCTGCGCCTGCATTAACACGCGAAGATGACGGTTTGGTAGCGAAACGCGGTGGTGGCGACAAGATTTCGCGCCGCCCGTCGCATTTGCCGCTACAGGTTGACCGTGCGGATATGGCCCGCCCAATGGTCGAGCAGCGGCAGGATCTTGTCGCGAGGCTCCGACATCAGCGTCACATTGACGGCGTCGACGCCGAGGTCGCGGAAGCGCCGCAGCTTATCCGCGTCGTCCGGCACGCCGCCGAGCCGCAGCGACAGCGATTTCGGGTCGCGGCCGGCCTCCTCGGCCATCTTGCGGAACGCCGGGATGTAGTCTTCCGGCTCGCCGCTGGAGGCGTTCGGATACCAGCCGTCGCCGTAGCGCACCGCGCGGCGTGCCGCCCACGGGAAGGCGCCGCCGAGGATCACCGGCGGATGCGGCTTCTGCACCGGCTTGGGCCAGGTCTGGATCGTGTCGAACTTGACGATCTCGCCGTGGTACT
>JBLMXS010000507.1:0-5304 GCA_050257895.1 Thiohalocapsa sp. | reverse complement strand
TCGGCATGCACACGAGCCCCGCCTATGCCGAGGACGTCTATGTCGGCGCTCTCAACGGCGTCATGATCGACGGCCACAACGCCAGCTTCATCGTGCCGGTGGCGGCGCCGGGGGTGACGATTGTTTGCCGCAAGATCGCCGCGCGGCCCGGCAGCCGCTTTGCGGCGCCATTGTCGAGCCGCGTCGACGAGCTCGACGGGGTGATGTGGCTGGAGGACGTGTTCGTGCCGTGGGAGCGCGTCTTTCTCGTCGAGCCCTCCCCCGAGCCGATCGCCACCTGGCTGCTCTGGCACCATCTCTACGGCTGGCTGGCGCGCGCCGAGTTCAGCCTCGGCCTTGGCCTCGCGATGGCCGACGCGATGGGGCTGAAAACCCACGAGGCGACGGTCGACTACCTCGTCGATCTCGTCATCGAGGTGCAGACCGTCCGCAGCTGCCTGTTCGCCGCCGAGTGCGAGCCGAGCTTCACGGTCGGCGGCAATTGCCACGCCAATTACACGCATCTGATGGCAGGCGGCCTGTCGCTGCTGAAGGCGCGAACGCGGATCGCCGAGCTGCTGCGCATCATCCCCGGCTCGTCGGTGGTCGTGGCGCCGCAGGATGCCGACCTCGCCGAGCCGGCGCTGGCGGTGGGGCTCGAGGAGGCGTTCGGCGGCGGCCGTTACAGCGCAACCCAGCGCGCCGCGTTGCTGCAGCTGGCGGCCGACCATGTCTCCTCGGCGCTCGACGGCCGCGAATCGTCGTTCGAGTTGCACGCCAGCGGCGGCATCCCGGCCTGGCGCGGCCGGCTGCGGCGGGTCTTTCCGAGCTACAACGACCTTGCCAACGCCGTCTTGCGGGCAACCCAGCTGCCGATGCCGGAAATCGACCTCGGCGTCGTCCCTGCCGCGCCGATGGCGCCGCGGCGGGTCAACACGGCGTCCGGAGGAGGTCGCTGATGCGCACCGGGGCCGATTACCGCGAGGCGCTGCGCGACGGGCGCAAGGTGTGGGTGATGGGGGTCGGCGCCGTCGACGACGTGACGACGCACCCGGCGACCCGCGCGATGGTCGACGCCTATGTCGCCTGGTACGATCGCCACTTCGACCCCGAGTGGCAGGAATTGCTGCTGGCGCCGCCCGACAGCGCCGGCAAGCGCATCCCGTGGGCCTACGTCCTGCCGCGAAGCTCCGAAGAGCTGGTGGCGATCGGCCGCTCGATCGCCAAGACCGTGTTCCTCAGCGCCGGCAACATCACGCACACGCCGCATTACGGCAATCTGATCGCGATGGGCGTGCTGGTCGCGGCGCAGACCAAGAACGTGTCACCGGAGCAGATCGGCCATGCGATGGCCTATCGCGACGAGCTCGCCAAGACCGGCCGCTTCCTGACCTATTGCGGCGGCGCGCCGATCATCGGCCAGCGGCTGCAGCCCGACCCCAAGGACCGCGTCGCGCTGAAGGTGGTGCGCGAGAGCGATGCCGGGGTGGTGATCAAGGGCCGCCTCGGCATGCATACGAGCCCGTCCTTCGCCGAGGACGTCTATATCGGCTCGCTGTCGGGCCTCTCGATCGACGGCCATGCCGCCAGCTTTATCATCCCGGTCGGCGCCGCCGGAGTCACGACGCTGTGCCGCCGGATCGCGGCGCGCGAGGACAATCCGTTCGCGGCGCCGCTCTCTTCGCGCTTCGACGAGCTCGACGGCCAGATGTGGCTCGACGACGTCTTCGTGCCGTGGGAGCGGGTGTTTTTTGTCGACACCGAGCCGGAAGCGATCCCGCGCTGGCTGCGCTGGCATCATCTGTACAACTGGCTGGCCAAGGCCGAGTTCACGCTCGGCCTGGCCTTGGCGCTGGCCGACGCGATCGGGCTGAAGCAACACGAGCCGACGGTCGACTATATCGTCGACCTGGTGGCGACGGTGCAGACCGTGCGCAGCTGCATCGTCGCCGCCGAGCACGACCCGGAGTTCACCCCAGCCGGCTATGCGGTGCCGGCGCACCGGCATTTGGCGCCGGGCGGCATCGCGCTGTTCCGCGCCCGCCAGCGGATGTCGGAGATCCTGCGCATCGTGCCCGGCTCCTCGCTGGTGGTGGCGCCGACCGACAGCGACCTCGCCGCGCCCGAGATGATGGCGGGGCTCGAGGAATCGTTCGGCGGCGGCGGCTACACCGCCCTGCAGCGCGCCGCCCTCTTGCAATTGGCCGCCGACCATGTGTCCTCGGCCCTCGACGGCCGCGAATCGGCCTTCGAGAACCATGCCTCGGGCGGCATGCCGGGCTGGCGCCACTGGCTGCGCCGCAGCTTCCGCGACTACAATGCGCTGGCCAACGCGGTCCTGGGCGCGATCGACCTGCCGATGCCGGCGGTCGACGTCGACATGATCCGCACCGCGCCTGTCACCTCGCGCCGCGTCACCACCCCGCCGCGATAAGCATAGGGAGGAAAAAGATGGCCCTCGAACCGCTCGCCACCAAAGGCAACTATTTCCACGTCTACGATTTCCACGTGAAGCCGGGACGCGGCGACGACTTCGTCGAACTCTTCAACAAGTTCGATTACGGCGACAACAACCCGTTCCACCGCTCGACGGCGCAGGTGAAGGACGGCGTCCTGTGTCGCGACGCGGCCGACCCCGATCATTTCTACCTGATCGGCGAATGGCGCGACATCGACGAGCACCGCCGCATCCGCGAGCTGGTGGCGCGCGAGATCCGGCCGGAATTCGTGCAGCTGATCGAGGGCGGCCATTTCGTCCCGACCTACGCCGAGATCGTTTCGATGACGCCGCAGGAAGTGCTCGACAAGGCGGCGGCGGAGTAGCGCTGCCGAGCCGCTAAAGGACCCCCACCCTAACTCTCCCCCGCTTGCGGGGGAGGGATCCGCGATGCAACCGCGAGCGCCTCTCTTCCCGCTCCCCCGCAGGCGGGGGAGGGTTGGGGGTGGGGCCGGTACGGCTCAGATCCGCACGCCCCAGGCGATTGCGTTGCGCAGCAGCGTCAAAAAGCCGCTCGTCTCCCAGGGCGCGCGGAAGATGGGCGGCGTCTTGTCGTCGCGCCCGCGGGTGGCGTGGATAGCCGGATTGTGGCAATGGCCAAAGGCGAAGTAAGCGATGCCGCCGGTGCCGACGTCGCGGCTGTAGCCGAGGACACGGCTTTTGCCGTCGCTCTGCAATGAAGTGTCGGCGCCGTAGAGCGTGTTTACCACCGGCCACTCGCCGGCGGCGCCGTAATCGGCGGTGAGCAGGATGCGGGTCGCGGCGGGGTCCAGGAGTTCGATAAAATAGGGCTCGTCCTCGATGACGAATGATCGCCCTAGGCCGCGCGTCAATGGCGAGTCGGCGTCCTTGACCTCGACGCGGAACTCGCAGACCGGCGGATGCGTCAGAAAGCGGCTGCCGAGCAGCGCATGGTGCTCGGTGGTCACGCTGCGGCGATTGCGCACGCCCTCGACGCGCGTCGCCCGGCCGCCGCTGGTGCCGTGCAATGCCAGCCACCGCCCGCCGCCTTCGAGCCAGCTGCGCATCGCCGCGCATTGCGCCGCGTTCGGATAGGGCCCGGCAACGTAGGAAATGAGCAGGCGGCTGGTCGGCAGCCACTTCTCGACATCGGCGAAATCATTGGCGACGGAGGCGGCGATGTCGCGCTCGGCGAGCAGCGTCAGCAGCCGCATCCGCACATAATCGTGGTCATGGCCACTCATCGACCCGGGCGGGAAGCCGCCGGTGATGAGATGGGCCCGGCCAGGATCTGTCACGGTCATCGGATCACCTCGCTTGCTGATCGGCGCCGGCTGGCAGCTTTGCAGCCATTGCCGGCGCTGGCAAGCGGGCCGGTCAGCGGCAGCAATGGCAGCTGCATGAGCTGCGGTGGACCACGTGGTGGTAGTGGTGCCGCACGCGATGGCGATGGCGATAGCCGTAGCGGTAGACCACCGGCGGCGTGACGTAAGCGACGCGCGGCACGACGTAGACCGGCGGCGGAGGCGGCGGCAGGAGTAGCGGCGGGGGCGGCGGGTAGAACACCGGACGGACGAAGCCGAACGGGGGCCCGAACGGGCCGAAGGGCCCGAAATGGCGCGCCTGCGCCGGTGTTGCCGTCAGCCCGACGGCGAGCCCGAGCGCCAGGATCATGCCGCACGCCAACCGCGCTGCCGTCCCTCGCTTCCGTCGCATCATGGGCTCCCTCCCAAAGCAGCCTTTCCCCGCGTCGACAACGGTGCGGTTGAACCGATGTTCCCCGCAATTACCTTCAATTGATAGCAACGCCATACGAAAGGCGCATGGCACCCAGACCAATTGCCGCAAAGGGCCGCCGCAGCGTTGCCGCACCGGCCGTTGCGCGGCTATGGTGAACGCCATTCAGATTTGCCCGAGGAGTCGGTCCTGATGCCCAATGACGTAGCGGCGGCGATCCGCAACCCGCCGAAACCGGCGGCGCTTTACGAGAAGCTGGAAGAGCGCATCCTGGCGCGCGACCAGAAGGGCGCCTCCGACATCTATTACGAGCTGGTGCGGGCCGGCCGCCCGATGCCCGAGATCGTCGCGGAGGCGGTGCGCATCCACGCCCCCTACACGCACGTGCCCTATCACGAGCGGATCGACGACGGCTACGTCAACTTCGTCAACAACGACCACTGCCTCTTGTCGGCCCGCGCCGCGACGCAGCTGGCACAGATGGTGCCGCAGGATTGCGCGGCGCTGCCCTTGGCGCAGACGATCTGGTACATCCCGACCGGGCTCGACATCTGGAACCAGAAGATCCTGAAGGCGCCCGGTCACTACGCCCGAGCTCCCGGCTGGACGCCGCCGCCCGGCCCGCCGCCGATGCCGGAAGTGGTGTGGCCGGACCAGCAACCGGAACACCTTGATGGCCCCTTGCAGGAGCGGCTCGACCACTGGATGACCCTGGTCCATCGCGGCAACGTGCTGGAAGCCTACCGTGTCTTTCTCGGCCTGCTGGAAAACCCCGCCGAACGGCAAGAGGTGCTGGCGCAGCTGGCGCATGCCGGGCTGATGGACGTGCAGGACCGCGCCCTCTACAACCGCTCCTACACGACCGGCCACAAGGCGTTCCGCGCCCGCGCCACGATCGATCTCGGCAATTATCTCGGCTGGGACAACGCCCACAACGTCGTCTATGCCGGCGCCCTCGACGTCGCGGTCGGCCCGCGCTGGTACTCGACCTACGAGATGGCGTGCAACATCATCAAGATCTTCCTCGAAAAGGAGACCGTGTCGGCGATCCCCTACGGCGGCGCTTCCGAGGTCGAGCTGGCGATCCTCGCCAACAACAAGGACCCGTTGTCGCGCGAGGAGGCGGCGGC
>JBLMXS010000506.1:0-3212 GCA_050257895.1 Thiohalocapsa sp. | reverse complement strand
TTCTCGCTCGACCGCATCCGCAAGGGGCTCGACACCATCTCCGTCACCGGCAATGTGCTGCGCGACTACTTGACCGATCTGTTCCCGATCATGGAGCTGGGCACGTCGGCCAAGATGCTGTCGATCGTTCCGCTGCTGGCGGGCGGCGGGTTGTTCGAGACCGGGGCCGGCGGTTCGGCGCCTAGGCATGTCGAGCAGTTCCAGAAAGAAGGCTATTTGCGCTGGGATTCGCTGGGCGAGTTCCTGGCACTGGGCGCTTCGCTCGAACATCTGGCGCAGACCAGCGGGAACAAGGACGTGCAGGTCCTGGCCGAGACGCTCGATGAGGCCAACGGCAAGATCCTCGAGTACAACCGCTCGCCGGCGCGGAAGCTTGGCGAACTGGATAATCGCGGTAGCCATTTCTACCTCGCGCTGTATTGGGCACAGGCGCTGGCCGCGCAGGACAAAAGCCCGGCGCTGGCAGCCCGCTTCAAGCCGCTGGCGGCGGCGCTGGCGGCGAACGAGGCCAAGATCAATGCCGAGCTGATCGCCGCGCAGGGTAAGCCGGTGGATACCGGCGGCTACTACCTGCCCGATCAGACTAAGACAGCGGCGGCTATGCGGCCGAGCGCGACGCTCAACGCTGCGTTCGCCGCTCTCTGATGCGGCGTCGAGTCCTCTGCCGAAGGCAATGGGCTGCGCTCTGCCATGCCCCGTCATACCCGGGCTTGACCGGGTCAAGCCCGGGTATGACGATCCATTTGGTGCGCAACCACTGTAGTTGGTTGCGGCCGGATCAGAGCGGCGCCGTTTTGGCGCGTTCGCGCAGCACGAATTTCTGGATCTTGCCGGTCGAGGTCTTTGGCAGCGGCCCGAACACGACGTGGCGCGGCGCCTTGAAATGCGCCAGATGCTCGCGGCAGAAGCCGATCAGGGCGGCGGCGTCCGCTTCCGCCCCGTCCTTCAAGGTCACGAAGGCGCAGGGCGTCTCGCCCCAATTGGCGTCGGGGCGCGCGACGACGGCGGCTTCGAGCACCGCCGGGTGGCGGTAGAGCACGTCCTCGACCTCGATTGTCGAGATGTTCTCGCCGCCGGAGATGATGATGTCCTTCGAGCGATCCTTGATCTCGACATAGCCGTCGGGATGGGCGACGGCGAGATCGCCGGTGTGGAACCAGCCGCCGCCAAATGCCTCCTCGGTGGCGTTCGGGTTCTTCAGATAGCCCTTCATGACGATGTTGCCGCGCATGAAGATCTCGCCCATCGTCGCGCCGTCCTGCGGCACCGGCTCAAGCGTCTTCGGATCGGCGACCATCAGCCCTTCCAGCACCGGATAGCGCACACCCTGCCGCGCCTTGATCCGGGCCCGCTCGTCGGCCGAGAGCGCATCCCATTCGTCATGCCAGGCGCACACCACCGACGGGCCGTACACCTCGGTCAGCCCGTAGACGTGGGTGATGCGGAAGCCGAGCGCCTCGATGCCGCTGATTACCGCGGCCGGCGGCGCCGCGCCGGCGGTCATCATCTCGACCGGCCGCGGCAACGCCGCCCGGCCCGCATTGAGCAGCATGTTCATGACGATCGGCGCGCCGCACAAATGCGTCACGCCGTGCCGCTCGATCGCCTCGTAGATCGCGCCCGGCTCGACCCGCCGCAGGCAGACATGCGTCCCCGCGGCGGCCGTGACGCTCCACGGGAAGCACCAGCCGTTGCAGTGGAACATCGGCAATGTCCACAGGTAGACGGGATGCGTCCGCATCCCCCACACGAGGATGTTGCCGAGGGCGTTGAGATAGGCGCCGCGATGCGAATAGACGACGCCTTTCGGGTTGCCGGTGGTGCCCGAGGTGTAGTTGAGCGCAATCGCGTCCCATTCGTCGTCCGGCATGAAACCGGCAAATTCGGGATCGCCGCCGGCGATGAACGCTTCGTAATCAACCTCGCCGAGCCGCTCGCCGTCCGGTCCCTGCGGATCGGCGATGTCGATGACGAACGGCTTTTTGTCGAGCGAGGCGAGCGCGCGGGCGATGACCGGCGCGAATTCGCCGTCGCTCAGCAGCACCTTTGCCTCGCCGTGCTTGAGGATGAAGGCGATGGCCTCGGGGTCGAGGCGGATGTTGAGCATGTTGAGGACGGCGCCCGCCATCGGCACGCCGAAATGCGCCTCGAAGGCGGCCGGCACATTGGGCGCCATCACCGCCACGGTGTCGCCATGCTCGATGCCGTGCGCCTTCAGCGCCGAGGCAAGGCGGCGGGCGCGCTCCAGCACCTGCCGCCACGTGTAGCGCTCCTCGTCGTGAATGATTGCGGTGCGCTCGGGGTAGACGACGGCGCTGCGCAGCAGAAACCCGAGCGGCGACAACGGCACGAAATTGGCCGGGTTCTTGTCGAGGCCGGTCTCGTACGGGGATGGCGCGCTTGCCATTTCTCGCTCGTGCTCGGCTACTTGCTGCCGTCTTTCACGATTCTCGCGACTTCGGCGACGCGTTTGCCGAGGGCAGAGGCTTCGGCTGATTCCTTCTCGTCGATGCCAGGCGAGTCGGGGCCGGTCGTCGCGCTCGCACCGAAGCCGCCGCCGCCGCTGACGATGATCATCTGATTGATCAGCATCGCTGCGTGCATGCTCAGCATCGTCAGTTCCTTCCCGTTCGAGACCGCGGCGCCGGTGGCAAAGGCTGCGCCGACCTTGTTGCGCAGTTTGCGTTCCGGAAACAGCGGCAGCCACTTGTCGAAAAAGGTTTTGACCTCACCGGCCATGTTGCCGAAATAAACCGGCGACCCGACGATGACGGCGTCGGCGCGCAGCAATTCGTCGGGGGTGATCTCACCGACTCGTTTCACCACGACGCTGGCGCCCGTGACGGCCTTTACTCCGTCGGCAACGCCCCGGCCATCTTCTCGGTGTTGCCGGTCCCCGAATGGTAGGCCACCAGCACGGATACCGCTTCAGCGGCCGCCGGCCCGGCGATGACCGACGTCAGCACGACTGCCGTGATCGCCGCCTGCGCTGCCAATCTGCTGCACCTGCCCAATGTCCCCTCCCGTCGCTGTATCAAGTTGCGCTGATTGGTGGCACCGGCCGGCCCTGGCGGTGATGTTCGGTAATGCTCGGCAGGCCGAGCCAGGGATGCATGTCTTCTTCGAACACCGCCGAGTTGGGCGGCGGCAACGACCCGGGCTCGAAGGCGCCGCCGGCGACGCCGCAGCCCGAGGGGTTGCGGTCGCTTTCC
>JBLMXS010000505.1:0-3701 GCA_050257895.1 Thiohalocapsa sp. | reverse complement strand
ACCGACGGCGCGCCCAGCGCCTGCGCGAAATCGTTGGCGGCGATGCCGATCGCCTGCTCCGGCAGGGCGATGCCGAAATCGCGGCGCATCTGCCGCGACATCCACGGGTCGAAGGCGGCCGGCCCTGGCCAGGTGCCCTCGTTGAGGCCGCCGAGCACCAGGAGATCGGCCTGCTGCAGCCGCGCCTCGACCAGCCCCCAGATCGCCAGGCGCGGGTGCCTGCCATAGGCCGGCCGCACCACCGCCTCGCCGATCAGGCTCTCGAACAGGGCCGGGTAGTGATGCCCGTCGAGCGGCGGGAAATCGCCCGCGGCAGCGATCAGCTCATGGCAGAACCGCGCGGCCGTCTCGCCGGCAGCCTCCGCCCACAGCCGCGCCGGCCCGCTCTCGGCGTCGCTGGCGGCGAGCCGCTCGGCGGAAGCGACATGCGCGACGACCAGCTCGGGCAGCGGCACCCGGTCGCGCTCGAGCAGCGACGCCAGCTCGCCGAGGCAGTTCTCGAGACGGCGGACAAATTCGCCCAGTGGCCGGTCACCGAGTGCGGCATGCAGGCCGGCAAAACCGGGACCCGGGCGCGGCCCGCGGATCTCCCGGTCGAGCCGCCTCGCCTCGTCGCGGAAGCGCTCGGGCGCGAGGCCGCCGGCGGCCAGCGGGTGCTTCAGCGCCGCCATCAACGGGACCGGCGCCAATCCGCCGGCGGCGACGTCGAGCACGAGGCGCAGAAACACGCCGGGCGGCGTGCGCGCCAGCGGCACGCCGGCGGAATCGTCGATGTCGATGTCCCAGCGCCGCAATTCGGCGGCTACCCGGCGCGCCAGCTCACGATCCGGCGTCACCAGCGCCGCCGTCCTGCCGGGGGTTTCGAGCGTCTGTCGAAGCAATAGCGCCGCCGTCGCCGCCTCGTCCTGCGGCGTGGCGCAGTCGTAGCGCGCCATCCCGTCGAGCGCTTCCGCGGGCTGCGATGCCAGGTCCCGCCACGCGTCGGTCATCGCCGCCGGCCGCAGCGCCGCCGCGGCGAGCACGAGCCGGGGGCCCCGCTTGCTTACCGGCGACGCCGGTGCATGGGGCCAGTCCGCGACGTCCTGTGGCGCCGTCTGCAGCGCCTGCAGCAGCTGCGCCGTCAGGTGCTGCGGGTGCGTCGGCTCGGCCGCGACGAGCTGCCAAGCCGCCTCGTCGCAGGAGCGGTCGAGGCCGGCGAGGATCACCGCCCCCTGGTCCAGCCAAGCCACTGCCGACAACAGCTCGACCAAGGCCGGGATGCCGCCGCTCAGCCCGGCGGCGATGACCGGGCCTGATGGAGGGGTCTGGCGCCACTGCTCTGCCTGCCGCCGCAGCAGCAGGTTGCGCCGCTCGACCGGATCGAGCGCGCCCTCGGCCTCGAGGATCGCCGGCCACGATCGCGGCAGGATCTCGAGAAACCGCAGCACGGTCTGCCAATGCTCGGCGTATTCGGCGGGCGCCAGCGCATCGAGCGCATCGAAGCCCTTCTCCTCGCTTTCGGCGGCGTCGAGCAGCCGCGCCAGCGCCGCCGCCAGCGCCGCTGCCTGGCCGGGCAGCAGGGCGCCCTCGCCGCTAAGTTCGCTCCAGCGCAGCACCAGCTGCGTCAGTAAGAGGCGGCGGCGCAGCGGCGGCAGCGCCGGCAAGGCCGCCAGGGTGGAATCGTCGCCGCCCCCCGGCAGCCCGAAGCCGAGCGCGATCTCGTCGTCGTCAAGATCGCCGATCGGCCGCAGCCGCGGCAGCAGCAGCGGTGCGCCGCCATACGGGTCATCTTCGCCGGTCAGCCGTAGGAAGGCTTCGCGCAGCGCGCGGGCGGCGCGGCGGGTCGGCAGCAGCACGGTCATCGCCGGCAACGCAAGCGGGTCGCCGCGGGCCAGCCGCAGCAGCCCCTGCGCCAAGGTCGCGAGAAACGGCCGCTCCGGCGCAATCGTGTAAACGTGCGGCGGCACGGCGGGCCCCGGACGCCCTACCGCTCGATGCGGTGCGTGCTGAGGCGGGCGCGAGTAGCGGCGAGGCCTTCCGGAGTGCCGATGTGGTACCACTCGCCGTCATGCACGATCGCGTGCAGCCGGCCGTCGGCCTCTGCGCGGTCGTAGACCCGGTTCAGCGAGAAGCGGCGCTCGGCGATGCCGTCGAACAGCCGGCGGTGCAGGAGCTGGATGCCGCTGAACAGGAACGGCGCGATCTCGCGCTCGCCGCGGCGGCGCGGCACCCCCAGCGGGTCGAGGAAATAGTCGCCGTTACCTTCGTAGCCGACCGCCGTCGCGGTCCGCTGCAACAGCAGCACGGCGTCCATCCCGTCCATGTCGCAGGCGGCGGCGAGGCGGGCGAGGGCGTAATCCTTGCCGTCGAGCCAGAACACGTCGGCGTTGACGACAAAAAACCAGGCGTCGAGCAGCGGCAAGGCGCGCATGACGCCGCCGCCGGTTTCGAGCAGATCGTCCTCGGCCGAGATCTCGATGCGCGGCCGCTCCCGAGCCGCAAGGCGGGCCGTCACCATCTCCGCCTTGTAGTGGACATTGACGACGACGCGCTCGACGCCGACCAGCGCCAGCCGATCGATCGCGTGGTCGAGCAGCGCGCGGCCGCCAATCTCGACAAGCGGCTTCGGCAGCACCTCGGTGATCGGGCGCATCCGGGTGCCGAGCCCGGCCGCGAGGACCATCGCCGATTTTGGCACCGGAATCATCAGACTGGCATCATCAGACGGGCATCATGCGGCGCTGCGGACTTGCGGCGCATGGCGCAGGCGGGCCGGCAGGTGCTGGTCGAGCCATTCCCCGATCGGCACAAGCGCCGGCTCGCGCTGCACGGCCTCGGCCAGGAGCCGCCAGACGCGCGGGATGTGCGTCAGGTACGCCGGCTTGCCGTCGCGCCGCCACAGCCGCGTGAAGATGCCGAGGATCTTGCAGCTGCGCTGCGCCGACAGGATCGCCGCCGCGCGCAGAAAAGGGGCAGGGTCGAGGGCCGGAAAGGCGGCGAGGTAGCGCTCGGTCATCGCTTGGCGCAAGGCGGGCGGGACGTCGCGGCGGGCGTCATCGAGCAGCGAGACGAGGTCGTAGCCGGCCGCGCCAAGCACGGCGTCCTGGAAATCGAGTAGGCCGACGCGGCGCACGCCGTCGCGGCCGGGCAGCAGCATCAGATTGTCGACGTGGTAGTCGCGCAGGACCAGCGTCGGCGCCCCGGGTGCAGCATCGCAAAGCACATCGCGCCAGCGGGCACGGTAGTCCTCGCAGGTGGCCGGCGGCAAGGCGGCGCCGAGGATTGCGGGGGCGTACCACTCGACCAGCAGGTCGGCCTCGGCCAGCAGCCGGGCCGTATCGTAGGACGGCACAGCCGGCGGGCCGGCGGCACCAACGGCGCGGTGCAGCGCGACCAGCGCATCGACGGCCAGCGCGTAGAGATCGCGCTCGTCGGCGCCGGCGGCGAGCAGGCGCGTATAGCTGTCGTCGCCGAAATCCTCGATCAGCAGAAAGCCCTGGAGGGGGTCCTCGGCATGAATCTGCGGCGCGCTGAGGCCGAGGTCGCGCAAGATGCCGGCGACGGCGACATAGGGGCGGACATCCTCGAGCGGCGGCGGCGCGTCCATTAGCACGACGCGTCGCGCTCCGTCGCTCAGCCGGTAATAGCGGCGGAACGAGGCATCGGCGGCGAGCGGCGCCGGCATGACGCGGCCCCATCCGTGCGCGGCGAGAAACGCCGTC
>JBLMXS010000504.1:0-6923 GCA_050257895.1 Thiohalocapsa sp. | reverse complement strand
CTGCGCGTCGCCGCGCCGGCGCGCGCGCCCCTCGCCGCCAGCGCCGACTGAGCGGTTGCGTAGCGGCGTACCGCTGCGAGGCCGCCCGCCGCAAACGCTCGCGGAAACGGCTTGCTGGTAGGCTTGCTAAACGTCTTTCCGTTTGCTGTGAGTCTGCCGGTCGCACAAACTCAGGCGTAATCGGCGGCGCGCTCAGGTTTTTTAGCACCCTGCCGCATCAAACGGAGAAGCACCTTGAGCGGGCTGAGAATCAATCTGATTGCTGATGACAGCGTAGCCTCAGCACCCCCCGGCTTTACCGCCGCCATGCAATCGGCGGCGGATCTAATAGACCGAGCCTTCAGCGATAACATCACGCTCAACATAAGGTACGGGTGGGGTTCATACGACAACGTCATCGACCCCTCGCTCTCCGGCTCGGACGGGGCCTACGCGCAGGCTCTGCAGGGCGACTCGGTGAGCTACGCGACGGTCAAGAGCTGGCTGACCGCGGATGCAACGTCGAGCGACGACACCACCGCCGTTGCCAGCCTGCCGACCGGCAGCAGCGCCTTCCCCGGCGGCAACAACCTTTTTTTCGTCACCAGCGCGCAGGAGAAGGCGCTCGGACATTTCGCCGGCAGCAGCAGTGCGATTGACGGTGCCGTGGCCTTCGGTACCGCCACCACTTCGCAATTCTGGGTTGGCATCGCGCTGCACGAGTTGACGCACGCGATTGGCCGCCTCAGCCTGCATTACGAATCGGACCCGGTCATCCTCGACATGTACCGTTACGATCGGCCCGGCCACTTCCAGTGGACGGAAGGTGCAAGCAGCGCCTCGCCGTCCTATCTGTCGATCGACGGCGGCAGAACCGATTTGGCGGATTTTGGCAGGACGTCCGATTACAGCGACTTTCTTAATACCGGCGTGCAGGGCGCAAACGACGCCTTCAACGAATTCTACCAGGCCGGCACGCTTCAGACGCTGAGCGCGGTCGACACCGAAACCATGGACATTATTGGCTTCAACAGGGCCGATATCGCCAGCCCGGTCGTCAGCTTCGCCACCCCGAATTTCACGCTCGCTTCTTTCGGCACGCGCGCCGCTGCCGGCAGCTGGACAAGCCAGGACCAGAGTCCGCGCGAGCTGGCCGATGTCAATGGCGACGGCAAGGACGATATCGTCGGATTTGGAGCCGACGGCATCTATATCGCGCTCGCCACCGGCGACGGCAAATTTGGCGCCCCGGATTTCACGCTTGCGAGTTTCGGCACACGAGCCGCCGCCGGCGGCTGGACCGGCCAGGACCAGTACCCGCGCCTCCTCGGCGATGTCGATGGCGACGGCAAGGCCGACATCGTCGGGTTCGGCGCGAATGGCGTCTATGTGTCGCTCGCTACCGGCGACGGCAAATTCGCCGATCCCGTACGCACACTCGATTTTTTCGGCACCAGCGCGGCGGCCGGCAGCTGGACGAGCCAGAGCGGAAGCCCGCGCGAGCTGGCGGATGTCAACGGCGACGGCAAGGACGATATCGTCGGGTTCGGCGCGGACGGCGTCTATGTCGCGCTCGCCACCGGCGGCGGCAAATTCGCCACGCCGAAATTCACGCTCCCCTATTTCGGCACGCGCGCCGCCGCCGGCAGCTGGACGAGCCAGGACCAGAGCCCGCGCGAGTTGGCCGATGTCAATGGCGACGGCAACGCCGATATCGTCGGGTTCGGCGCCGACGGGGTCTATGTCGCGCTGGCCAACGGGGACGGCACTTTCGCCGCCCAGAATTTCACGCTTCCCTATTTCGGCACGCGAGCGGCCGCCGGCAGCTGGACGAGCCAGAACGACAGCCCGCGCGAATTGGCCGACGTTAATGGTGACGGCAAGGCCGATATCGTCGGGTTCGGCGCCGACGGCGTCTATGTCGCGACCGCCACCGGCGCCGGCAAGTTCGCCGACCAAGATTTCACGCTTGCCTCTTTCGGCACGCGAGCCGCGGCCGGCAGCTGGACGAGCCAGAACCAGAGCCCGCGCGAATTGGCCGATGTCAACGGCGACGGCAAGGCGGATATCGTCGGGTTCGGCGCCGACGGGGCCTACGTGGCGCTGGCGAATGGGGCGAGCTCGACCAGCGCCTCGTCGACCGCCTTCAGTTTTGCCGATCTGACCGCCGCCGTCCCAACGGCGAGCACTACGAGCAGCACAAGCTTCCCGTCGGGCGGCGCTTCGAGCGAGACAAGCGCAACGGCAGCGACCGTCGCCGAGATGCAGCTTGCGAACCAGACGCACGATCCGACCCATCATTACAGCTGATCGTGGCGCCGACTATCGGCGCCCGCTGGCCTTTTACGCTTGCGACTGGCGCAGCGCCTGCCAAACCTTTTCGGGTGTGGCGGGCAGGGAGACCGGCGGGGCGCCAATCGCGGCCAGCGCGTCATTGACCGCGTTCATCACCGCCGGAATCGATCCGATCGTGCCGGCTTCGCCGACGCCCTTGACGCCGAGCGGGTTGCGCTCGGTCGGGGTCGCGTTCTCGCGCAATTCGAAGCGGCAGAAATTGTCGGCCCGTGGCATCGCGTAATCCTGGAACGAGCCGGTCACCAATTGACCACTCTCGTCGTAGACCAGGTTCTCGTATAGCGCCTGCCCCAGCCCCTGCACGATGCCGCCGTGGATCTGCCCCTCGCACAAGAGCGGGTTCAGCATCGTCCCGACATCGTCGACGGCGCAGTAGCGGGTGACCGCGACCTCGCCGGTCTCGCCGTCGATCTCGACCTCGCAGACATGCGCGCCGGAGGGGAAGGTGGCGGCGTCCTCGGGCCCGAAATTCGACCGCTCGGTAAACCCGGCCTCGACATCGGGCGGCCGCTGCGCCTGGTTAAACGATTGCCGCGCCACCTCGTCGATCGCCACCGAGCGGTCGGTGCCGGCGATCGTGAAGTGCCCCGCCTCGAAGGCGATATCGCTTTCCGCCGCCTCCAGCATATGCGCCGCGATGTGGCGGCCCTTCTCGATCAGCCGGTCGGCGGCGGTGACGATCGCCGAGCCGGCGAGCTGCGCCGAGCGCGAGCCGAACGTGCCGATCCCCATCGTCACGAGATCGCTGTCGCCCCAGCGGTAGCGGATCTTGTCGGCGTCGATGCCGAGCTTTTCGGACAGCACCTGCTTGAACGTCGTCGCGTGGCCCTGGCCGTGATCCATACTGCCGGTCAAGAGTACGACGCCGCCCGCGGGGTCGAAGCGGATCTCGGCATGCTCGTAATCGCGCCCGCCGGTCGCCGCCACCGTCGTCGCGACGCCGATGCCGAGCAGCTTGCCGCGGCGGCGGGCCGCGGCGCGGCGCTCGTCCACCCCCTGCCAGCCGGCCAGCGTCAGCGCGTCGTTGAGGTTCTTGCCGAAGTCGCCGCTGTCGTAGGTCTGCCGCATCGGCGTCGCGTACGGCATGGCGCTGGCCGGGATCGTGTTGCGGCGGCGCAGTTCGGCCGGGTCGACGCCGAGCTCGCGCGCCGCTTTGTCGATGATCCATTCGGTGACGAAGATCGGCTCGGGCCGGCTGCCGCCGCGATAGGGCGCCGTCGTCATCGTGTTGGTGAGCACCGCGGTGACCTCGGCATGCACCGCCTCGAAGGTGTAGGTGTTGACGAGGCACCCCATGCCGATGGTGACCGGGATGGTCGGCCGGTCGCTCGAAAAATAGGCGCCGATCGACGAGACCCAGCGGGTGCGCAAGGCGAGGAACTTGCCGTCGGCGTCGAGCGCCAGCTCGGCTTCGACGGTGCTGCCGCGCGCCTGCTCGTCGCTCTGCAGCCCCTCGCTGCGCTCCGCCGTCCAGCGCACCGGACGGCCGGTCACTTCGGAGGCCCACAGCGACAGCGCGTATTCCGGATAGCAGCCGCCTTTCATCCCGAAGCCGCCGCCCATCGTGTCGCACACGACGCGCACCTGGTGGTGCGGCAGGCGGAAGATCTGGCCGGCGAGCGCGGCGCGGATCTGGTGCACCGACTGCACCGTGCAGCGGATCGTGTAGCGCTCCTCGCCCGGGTCGTACTGGGCGAGGCAGCCGCGCGGCTCCATGCTGTTGGCGCTGATCCGGTTGACCGGGATCGTGTCGCGCACGATGCGGGCGGCGCGGCCGAAGGCGGCCTCGACCGCCGCCTTGTTGCCGGCCTCGTAGGTGAAGGCCTCGTTGCCGGGGTTGTCGTCCCACACCGCCGGCGCCCCCGGCTGCAATGCGCGCTCGGCCGCGACGACCGCCGGCAACAGCTCGTAGTCGACCGCGATCAGCTCCGCGGCGTCCTTCGCCTGCGCCACAGTTTCGGCGACGACGAAGGCGACCGGGTCGCCGACATAGCGCACCCGCTCCTGCGCCAGGAGCGGCTGCGGGCAGACATAAGCCGGCGAGCCGTTCTTCTTGCGGCGCGGCACCAGCGGCCGCAACGTGCCGAGGCCGCGCCGCCTCAGATCGGCGCCGGTCAGCACCGCCAGCACGCCCGGCGCGGCCGCCGCGGCGGCGCTGTCGATCGCCGCGATTCGCGCATGCGCATGCGGCGAGCGCAGGACATAGCCTCTCGCCGGCGGTTCGCCATGGGGGCCGATCGCCTGGACGTCGTCGACATAGCGGCCGCGGCCGGTCAGCAGCCGCCGGTCCTCCTCGCGCCGCACCCGCTCGCCGACCCTTTGCACGCTCATCGCCCGCTCCCCTGAAGTGGCGCCTCGATGCTAGGTGAGAGCGTCGCAGCGCGGAAGAGCCCCTCATTTCTCATCCCGGCGCAGGCCGGGATCCATCCTTCCACATACCGTGCCGTCGCCGCGATGGATCCCGGCTTGCGCCGGGATGACAACCAAGGAAAGGCATCCCGGCTGCCACCACCGCTTCGCGTTGCGCTGCGGGCAGCCTTGCCCAACCGGCGCTTGCGGGGCGCCTGTCGAGACGCCATCTTGCACCCTTTGGTGGCGCGCAAAGAGGCAGCGGACGGTATGGCGACCGAGGCGCTGACGGGGCAGCCGCACCAGCGCGGCAGGGGGCGGGGGAGGTCCGGGGAATACCAGGCGATCGCGCTGGTATCGGCGGCGCATTTCGTCAACCATTTCCAAAGTCTCGTGCTGCCGCCGCTGTTCCCGCTCTTGAAGGACCGGCTCGGCATCGGCTTTGTCGAGCTGGGCCTGGCCCTGACCGTGGCCAGCGTCGTCGCCGTCGCCTCGCAATTGCCGATCGGCTATCTCGTCGACCGGCTGGGCTCGCGCGTGATGCTGGTCGCCGGCCTCGTCGTCGCCGGCCTCGCCTATCTCGGCTTCGGCCTGGCGCCGTCGTACCTGACGCTGCTCGTGACGATGGTCTTCATCGGCCTCGCCAACAGCGTCTTCCACCCGGCGGATTACGCGCTGTTGTCGAGCAAGATCGTGCCGCAGCGGCTCGGGCGGGCCTTTTCGATCCACACCTTCTCGGGCTTTCTCGGCAATGCGGTGGCGCCGGTGACGATGCTGGCGCTGGCCGCCAGCTTCGGCCTCAATGCCGCGCTGACGGCAGCCGGGATCATCGCGTTGGTCGTGGCGGTGCCGCTGATGCTGGCGCGCGGCGTCGAGAACCGCGTGACGACGCCGGCCGCGGCAGCATCGGCGCCGGCTCCGGGCCGACGCAAGGACGGGCTGTTCTCGATCCTGACGCCTACGATTCTCGGGCTCACCGGCTTCTTCGCGCTGATGAGCCTGTCCGGCAGCGGCATCAGCAATTTCTCGGTGGTGGCGCTGACCAGTGCTTTCGGCACGACGCTGTCGGTCGCCAACTTGGCGCTGACCGCCTATCTCAGCGCGCAGGCGCTGGGCGTCCTGCTCGGCGGCTTTGTCGCCGACCTGACGCGGCGGCATGCCGAGGTGGCGGCGGTCGGCTATGCAGTCAATGCCTGCATCGTCCTGGCGATCGGCACCTCGGGGTTTGCGCCATTGCCGCTGATCGCCGCGATGAGCTGCGCCGGCCTGCTGTCGGGGATGATCATGCCGTCGCGGGACATGCTGGTGCGCGCCGCCGCGCCCGCCGGCGCCGTGGGCCGCACCTTCGGCATCGTCACCTCGGGGTTCGGCATCGGCGGCATGATCGGGCCGCTGATGTTCGGCTTTGCGATGGACCACGGTGCGCCGCAATGGGTGTTCTACATCAGCGTGGTGCTGATGATCACGGTGACCGTCGTGGCCTTGGTCGGCGACCGCCGCATCGAAGCCAATCGCCGCCGCGCAGAGCTGCACGCCGCGGCTGCCGAGTAGCAGGACCGAAGTGACTGCAGGCCCGCTGGTCGTCACCTATCCGCTCAGCGAGCGCAGCCGCGCCATCGTCGCCGAGGAACTGCAGGGCGCGGCGCCCGTCGTCTACCTGACCGATCTGGCGGAGGTGGAGCGGGAACCGGCGTTGCGTGAGGCCGGCGCGCTATTGTCGCACGACACCTCGAAGGAGCTGCAGCCGCACGAGATCCCCCTGATCGCCGGCGCCCGGCTGCTGCAGTTCACCGCCGCCGGCGTCGATTGGGTGCCGACCCGTCTCCTGCCGCCCGAACTGCCCGTGGCCGCCAACAAGGGCGGCGGCACCGAGCCGATGTCGGAGCACATCGTGGCGCTGGCGCTGGCGGCGGCGAAGCGGCTCTTTGTCGAGCACGAGCAGCTGAAACGCGGCCAGTTCAACCAGCGCAACGCCAACAAGGTATTACGCGGCGGCGTCTGCGGCATCTTCGGCTTCGGCAATGTCGGGCAGGCGACGGCGCGGCTGATGCGCGCCTTCGGGATGCAGATCCACGCGATCAACCGCCGCGGCGCGAGCGAAGAGCCGACCGACTGGATCGCGACGCCCGACCGCCTCGACGAACTGTTGCGCGCCGCAGACGTGTTCGTCATCAGCGCCGCGCTGACCACCGCGACCGAGACGGTGATCGGCGCACGCCAATTGGCGCTGATGAAGGAGG
>JBLMXS010000503.1:0-11322 GCA_050257895.1 Thiohalocapsa sp. | reverse complement strand
CGCGCACATCGATCATCAGCGCCGCATGAAACAGCAGGATCGGCAGAAAGACGTCGAGGAAGATCGACGCGCTGATCGGCAATTCGACGACCGGCCGGACGATGTCGTCGAACAATGTCGTCAGCGGCGTGTAGAGCAGGAACGACGACAGCCCGCCGACCGCGACCCCGACCACCGCCAGCAGCACGCTGTAGGGCAGGTGCAGGCGCGCGGCCGCCGGCTGCACAAAGCTGACGAGCAGCAAAAAGGCCGCGATGACGAGGGTGATGCTGGCGACGCTGTCCAACGGCGATGACCCGGGTATTGGCGGCGAGGGCGGTGGGGGCTGACGCAAAGGAATGCGAGAAGCGGCTCCGAATGGCAAGCTGGCCATGATAGAGGGTTTGGCGATGAGCGACGGCGATCCTGCGCAGCCGCCGGCGATCGAACCGCATCCGACGCATGCCGCGGCGGCGCCGGTCGACAACCGGGTGTTCGTGCTGGTGCTGCAGCACCCGCAGGAGCGGCGCGAGGCGCTGGCGACGGCGGCGCCCGCGGTCGCGGCCCTGCGCCGTGCCCGCCTCGTCACCGGGCTGTCATGGCGCAACCTGTCGCATGCGCTCGGCCGCGAGGCCGATCCGAGGCGCTGGGGCGTGCTCTATCTCGGCTCGGCGCGGCCGGGGCTGGCGATGCCGCAGCGCGGTATCGTCGTCGTCGGGCGCGATGGCGATGCGTTGGCCGATTCGGCAGCTTTGCTGCGCGGCCTCGACGGCATCGTCCTCCTCGACGGCAGCTGGAAGGAGGCGAAGACGCTGTGGTGGCGCAATCCGTGGCTGTTGAAGCTGCACCGCCTGGCACTGAACCCACCGGCGCCGGCGCGGCTCGGCCGGCTGCGGCGCGAGCCGCGCCCGGACGCGCTGTCGACGCTGGAGGCCGCCTCCCTCGCCTTGCGCCATCTCGAAGCGGGACCGGCGGCGGCGGACGCGCTGCTGGGAGCGCTCGACCGGCTGCTCGCGACGGCATCGCCCCGCCGCCCCACGCGACGCTTCCGGCGCTGACGGCGATCGGACCGCGGGCGTCCCGCCCGCGGGCCGGCAAAATGCCCGCGGTCCCGTTGTCTACCCCGATGTCTACGATGAACCGCCGGCGAGGGCGTAGAGCAGCACCGCGGCGGCGGCGGCGACGTTCAGCGACTGCACCTGGCCGGCAGCCGACGGCGGCGCCGCCGGGATCGTGACCACCGTATCGCAGGCGGCGAGCGTCGCCGCTGCGAGGCCGCTCTCCTCGTCGCCGAGGATCAGCGCGAGCGGCCGGTCGCGGCGCAGCCCGCCGGGCGCGACGCCGCCCGCGGCGGCGGTGCCGACGATGCGGTAGAACGGCCGCAACGCCTCCAGCCCGGCCGGCAACGCCGCGCGGTGCAGCGCAAGGCGATCGAGACCGCCTTCGGCGATGCGGTAGCTGGCAGCCGAGGGCAGCGCCTGGTCGGGCCGCTCGGCGAGGATCACGTGCTCGACCCCGAAATAGGCCGCGCTGCGGGCAATCGCCCCGAGATTATGCGGATTGCCGACCCCGTCGAGGATCAGCACCGGATGGCGGCGGCGGACCCACAAGGCCGGTTCGCCGGCAGCCAGCGATGGCAGCTGCTTCGGCCGCGCCACCGCGACGACGCCGCCATGCCGCACGGTCCCGGCGATCCGCGCCAGCTCGTCGGCCTCGACCGCGCGGTAGGGCTTGTGCGCCTTGCCGAGCAGCCGCCGAGCGCCGAGCAGCGGGCGGGCGAAGCGCGGCTCGAAGAACAGCCGCTCGACGCGTCGCGGGTCGGCGGCGAACAGCGCCTCGACCGCGGCCAGCCCACACACCGCCACGAGATCGCGCTCGTGCACCGGGGCGGGCACCGGCGCCCCGGCGGCGACCGGCTCGCGACTGCCGGCGGGCCGGCGGGCGTCACTGCGCCGCGGCCGCGCTCGGGGCGAAGATCTCGGCGGCATCGGCGGCCAGCGCGGCCCGCGATTGCGGGCGCATATACATCATGTGGCCGCCCTCGTAGACGCGCAGGCGGATCTCATCGCGGCGGGCGGGCGGCAGTTCGAGCTGGTCGACCAGCCAGCGCGAGGCGAGGTACGGCGTCACCAAGTCGTAACGGCCGTTGGCGATCAGCACGCGGGTCTCGGGATGCGCCAAGAGCGTGTCCTGCAGCGAGCCGAGCGCGATGCCGAGCGGGCCGCCATGACGCGCCCCGTCCCAGTTCCATTGCTGCGACACCTCATGCGGCAGCACCCGGTAGGGCTGCTCGGTGCGGTATCCGAGCATCGCCGCCGCATAGCTGTCGAAGGCGGCGGTAAAGGCGGCGACGGCGGGATCGAGCACCGGATCGCCGGCGCTGTCGTCGGACGGGTCGGCGCCGCTGCGCCGTGCGACGGTCGCATCGTAGAGGCTGACGATCTCGCCCTCCGGCCGCCGCACATAGCGCGAGAAGGTGTGGGGCCCGACGCGGCCGCGCTCGCGCGATACCACCTCGTCGGGCAGCCCGATCAGGCGCGCGATGCGCCCGATCAGCGGCTCGCCCGCGGCCGGAATGCCCGGCAATGCCGCCAAGCCGACGAGATAGTCCGCCAGCGCAAAGCGCGACGCGGTGGCGGCCGCCTCGGCCGGCGGCATCTTGCCGGACAGCGCGGCGGCGCTGGCGGCATAGCTCGGCAATTCGAAGGCCGGCGCCAGCAGGTTGCTGATGTCGGGGTGCAGCAATGCCGCATCGAGCGCCGGCGACACCAGCACGAGGCCGCTGACCGTGACGCCGACCTCGCGCTGGAGGCTCTTGGCCATTGCCGCGGCCCGCAGCCCGCCATAGCTCTCGCCGACCAGAAAGACCGGCGACTTCCAGCGCTCGTGCCGGGTCAGCCAGCGGCGGACGACGGCGTCGAGCGAATTGAGGTCGCTCTCGACATTCCAGTAGGGCTTGTCAGGGTTCTCTTCCTTGCCCCTGCCATGGCTGAAGCCGGTGCCGACCGGATCGACAAAGACGAGATCGGTGAAGGCGAGCCAGGTCGACGGGTTGTCGACCAGACGCACCGGCGGCGGCGGCACTGCACCGCTCGCCGGCGTGTCGAGGATGCGGGGTCCGAGCGCCCCCAGATGCAGAAACACCGAGGCGGCGCCAGGCCCGCCATTGAAGACGAAGGCGACGGGACGCGGCGCCGCCGCCGGCGTATCGGCCAAATACGAGACGGTGTAGATCGCGGCGGCCGGCTGGCCCTTGCGGTCGGTCAGGTCGATCGTCTCGGCGACGGCCCGGTAGTCGAGCGGCCGGCCGGCGACGGTCAGCGTGTGGCGGGTCTCCGCCCGCGCCGGCAGCTCGAACGTCGGCGCGGCCGGCTTATCCGCCGGCTTGTCGTCGGCGGCGTATCCGGAGGCGACGGCCGACAACAGCAGCGCCGTGGCCAGCGCCGCCGCGCCCGACCACCGTGATGCGTGCGCCAACCCGCAGTAGGCGCTAGGCAACGGGCTGGACCTTGGCGCCGTCGAGCGCCATCAGGAAGAGTTCCACGGCAAGATCCTCGCAGCCTCTCCTCGCCGCATTCTGATTATCGCTGGAGATCATCCGGCTTCGTCCCCGCCGCTTATTCGGTTGCCACTATCGGCGTTTGCTCGCGGGCGGGCAATCCTCAGGGATGGCCTGACCTCCACCCTAGTAGACATTGATTAAAACATAGGCGATCGCGATAACGGCGACGCCGGTGCGGGGAACCAGGCCGTTGCCGTGCGTTGAATCGAATATTGCGCCTAAAGGAAGAACAATGTCGATGAACGGGACCGCCGGGGTGACGCCTATATCATCCTACCGCTGGTTGCAGCTGCTGGTGGGCATTGTCTGCATGGTGATGATTGCCAACCTGCAGTATGGCTGGACACTGTTTGTTTTGCCGATCGACGCGAAATACCATTGGGGCCGCGCGGCGATCCAGGTGGCGTTCAGCATCTTCGTGCTGACGGAGACTTGGCTGGTGCCGGTCGAGGGTTGGTTCGTCGACCGCTTCGGGCCGAAACTCGTCGTGCTGATCGGCGGCATCCTGGTTGGCATCGCCTGGGTGCTGAACTCGATCGCCGGCTCGCTGGTGCTGCTGTACATCGCCGCGGCAATCGGCGGCATCGGTGCCGGCGCGGTCTACGGCACCTCGATCGGCAATGCGCTCAAATGGTTCCCTGATCGGCGCGGGCTGTGCGCCGGGCTGACGGCGGCGGGTTTCGGCGCCGGCTCGGCATTGACCATCATCCCGATCCAAAGCGTCATCGCCGGATCCGGCTACGAGGCGGCGTTCCTCTATTTCGGCCTCGGACAAGGAATCATCGTCGTCGTGCTGTCGCTCCTACTGCGCGCCCCGCGGCCAGGTGAGACGCCGACCGGGCTGGCGAGGGTAGCCCAGACGGTGCGCGACTTCACTCCGGCTGAGATGCTGCAGACACCGATCTTCTGGGTGCTTTACGCGATGTTCGTGCTGGTCGCCGCCGGCGGCCTGATGGCGACCGCGCAGCTGGCGCCGATCGCCCGCGATTTCCACATCGACAAGGTGCCGGTCAGCCTGCTCGGCCTGACGCTGCCAGCCCTGACCTTCGCGCTGACGATCGACAGGGTGCTAAACGGTCTGACCCGCCCGTTCTTCGGCTGGGTATCCGACATTATCGGCCGCGAAAACACGATGTTCATCGCCTTCGGGCTGGAAGCGATCGGCATCTGGTTCTTGAGCCAATTCGGCCACAACCCGGTATTGTTCGTGATCCTGAGCGGGGTTGTGTTCTTTGCCTGGGGCGAGATCTTCAGCCTGTTCCCGTCGACCTGCACCGACGCCTACGGCGTCAAGTACGCGACGACCAACGCCGGGCTGCTCTACACCGCCAAGGGCACAGCTTCGCTGCTCGTGCCGTTCGCCAACGTCCTGGCAAAAGCAAGCGGCGGCTGGTACGCGGTCTTCATCGTCGCGGCCGTGATGAACCTTGTCGCCGCGCTGGCAGCGCCGCTCGTGCTGCGGCCGTTGCGGGAGCGGCACCACGCGCGGCTGACCCTCGGGGCCACCGGCAAGCCGGAACGCCAGCAGCTCGCCTGAGCGCGGCTGGCGGATCAGCCGCCCGCCGCGACACGGGCCGGCGCCAGGGCAGCCTCGCCGCGCGGACGGCTGCGCCAGCGGCAGCGTCGCTCGACGCCGTGCCATGACAGCAGCGCCGTTGCCGCAGCGAGAGGCAGCGAGGCGCCGAACACGGTCCACCACGGCGCCGCACCGCCGCTGAAATAGACGACGCACTGCTCGATCGGCCAGCCGTAGATGTAGAGGCCGTAGGACAGGTCCCCGAAGCGCGCCGCGCGCACCGGCGGCAGAAGCGGGTTGAGCGCCAGGTAGATCGTCAGATAGCTGCCGAAGATGGCGCAGCCGGTAAGGAACATCTGCGCCGGGATGCTGAGCAAGAGGCCGAGCGCCGCGATGACCGCCCAGCGCGCGGCGAAAACGCCGCTGCCGCGTAGCCGGTAGAGACAGATGCCGGCGGCGAAGAACGCCAGCAGCCAGAAGGCGCCCCCCAGCGCATCGGTCACTTCCAACCAAAGGCACAGGATGCCGACCGCCACCAGCGCCAGCGCCACCCGCAAGGTCAGTCTCCGGCACAGGCCAAGCGCGAACAGCATCAGGTACATCAGCACTTCGCAGGGCAGGCTCCACAACGGACCGTTGACGATGCCGCCGATATTGCCGGCGGCGAATTCGACCCCCGGCAGGCGATTGTAATGGACGTCGAGAACGGCGTTGTGCAGCAGGAAGAGATAGGGCTCCGGGCGGCCGAAATAATCGCCGAGCGGCACGCGCGTCACCAGCGGCCCGACGACAAAGACGCACACCGCCAGGCAGGTGAGCAGCCCGGGAAAGATTCGCAGCGCCCGCTTCGCGAGAAAGACGAGTGGCGACCGCGTCGTCTCAAAGCTCTGGGTAACGAGATAGCCGCTGATCGTGAAGAACATGAAGACGCCGACGACCCCAAGCACGGTCTGGCCGCCGGTTAGGATCATCAGGGGATCGTGGTCCTGCGAGTTCTCGGCCAAGAGGAAGGCGTGCGAGAAGATCACCGAGGCCGCCGCGACGAGCCGCAACAGATCGAAATTGTTCTGCCTGTCCATCTGCATCCCGGCTTCGGCATGACGACAACGGCAACCGCGGCGATGCATTCAAGCCCCGGGTAACATAGAGGTGTCATAGCGAGCGCGGCCGCAACCAGCCCCTCAACTACAACGCTTGCCCGGCAGACCGGAATCAGCCCAGAATCGACATCGAAGCAAACACCCTGCCGCGGAGATCCGAACGCATGCGCCCGCTCGCCCTGCTGCTCCTCGTCTCGCTCTGCGGTTGCGTCGGGACGGCGCGCGAGGAAGGCTTTGCCGCCCGGAGCCCGACCGCCTTTCTCTACAGCGCCCACACCAACGCGGTGATGACCGAGAATGACGACGGCGTGGCCGAGCGGCTGCGGCGCGAGTGGATCGCCGACGCGGTGCAGTCGCATGGCATGTGCGCGTTCGGCTACGTGGTCCAGACGAGGCAATTTGTGCCGGACGCGGACGGGCCGTTCGGAAATGGCGGCAACATTCTCTATGGCGGCCGCTGCCTTGAGCAGGGAGCGCCCGCCCCGCCGTCGGTCGAGGAAGAGGAGATCCGCGGCGAGAAGGGTTAACCTGAGCGGATGTGCTCAGCTTTCGCTTATCCCTAGCGCTTCGTCCAGATCGCGGATTAGATCGTCGGCCGATTCGAGGCCGATCGACAGGCGCACGACGTCGGGGCCGGCGCCGGCGGCAAGCCGCTGCTCGTCGGAGAGCTGGCGGTGCGTCGTCGAGGCCGGGTGCAGGATGAGGCTGCGCGTGTCGCCGATATTGGCGAGATGCGAGAACAGGCGGACGCTTTCGACGAGGCTGATGCCAGCCTCGTAGCCGCCCTTGACGCCAAAGGTGAAGACCGCCCCCGGCCCCTTCGGCAGGTACTTCTTCGCCAGCTCGTAATAGGGGCTCGACTTCAGCCCGGCGTAGGAGACCCAGGCGACACGCGGGTGCCCATCGAGAAATTCCGCGACCTTCCTGGCGTTCTCGACATGCCGGTCCATGCGGACGTGCAGGCTCTCGATGCCGGTCAGGGTCAGGAACGCGTTCATCGGCGACAGCGTCGGCCCGAAATCCCTGAGCGCCACCGCCCGCGCCTTCGTCGTGAACGCGAAATCGCCGAAGTTCTCGAAGAATTTGAGCCCGTGATAGGCCGGCTCCGGCTCGGTCAGCGACGGAAATTTTTCCCCCTGGCCCCAGTCGAAGCGGCCCGATTCGACGACCATGCCGCCGAGCGCGGCGCCGTGGCCGCCCAAGAACTTGGTCGTGGAATGCACGATGAGGTCGGCGCCCCAGTCGAACGGCCGGCACAAATAGGGCGTCGCCAGCGTGTTGTCGACGATCAGCGGGATGCCCGCCTCGTGCGCGACCTGCGCCACCTTCTCGATGTCGACGACGATGCCGCCCGGGTTGGCGAGATTCTCGACAAAGATCGCCTTGCAGCGGGAGGTCAGGGCACGCCGGAAATTCTCCGGGTCGGTCGGGTCGACGAAATGGCACGTCCAGCCGAGCTTCTTGAACGACAGGCCGAACTGCGTCAGCGAGCCGCCATAGAGGTTGCGCGAGGCGAGGAACTCGTCGCCGGGGCTCGTCAGCGTGAAGAAGACGAGAAACTGCGCCGCGTGGCCGGAGGCCGCCGCGACGGCGGCGCGGCCGCCTTCGAGACTGGCGATGCGCTCTTCGAGCACCGCCACGGTCGGGTTGGTGAGGCGCGAGTAGATGTAGCCGAAATTGTGCAGATTGAAGAGCGAGGCGGCGTGGTCGACGTCGTCGAACACGTAGGAGGTTGTCTGGTAGATCGGCGTCGAGCGGGCGCCGGTCGTCGGGTCGGGGGCGGCGCCGGCATGCACCGCCAGCGTCTCGAAACCGTAGCCCTGGTTGTGCGAGGCGCCCGCCCCCTCCGCCTGCGGCCGCGTACGGCGGGGCCGCGGCGCCTGGGGCGCGCGGTTCTGGATGATGCCGCTGTTGACGCCGCTCCACGACAATTCGCCGCCCAGCCGCCCGAACTCGATCTTCGGGCAGCGGTTCATGACGACCTCGATGCCGGCCTTCTCGGCCGTCGCCGCCGCGTCGTCGTTCCTAATGCCGAGCTGCATCCAGACGACCGGCGCGCCGATCGCGATTGCCTCGTCGACGATCTTCGGCGCCTCGCCGGCGGGGCGGAATACGTCGACCATGTCGACCTTTTTGGGGATGTCGCCCAGCGAGGCGTACACCTTCTCGCCGAGCAGTTCCTGGCCGGCAATGTTGGGGTTGACCGGGATCACCCGGTAGCCCTTCCCCTGCAGGTACTTCATCACGAAATAGCTGGGCCGGTTCCAGTTCGACGAGGCGCCGACCATCGCGATGGTCTTGACGCGTTCGAGGATGGCGCGGATCTGCGCATCGGAATAGGGGATCGGGTCGAGCTTGCTCATCGGTTCACTCCGCGGGACGGGAGGCTTCGGCGGCTGCATCCTATAGTATAGGCGCTGTTCAGGTTGATTGGGCGCGGCGGGGAGAGGGAGCGGCGTGAGACAGGCGCTGATCGTCGCGCATTGGCTGACCGATTTCGGCGGATTGCACGAGAACGTCCTTGACACCGCGGCCGGGCTTGTCGCCGGCGGCTGGCAGGTGACGGTGGTGGCGCCGGCCGCCCTGGTAATGCCGCGCTTTATTGCCGCCGGAATCCGCTTCGTGCCGCACCCGCTCGAGGATCCGGCGGCCGGAGCGGCGGCCGCGCTGGCGCACGGCCCGTTCGATATCGTCCACGCGCATCCGTTCCAGGCGCGTCGCGTCGGGATGGCGGTCGCCGCCGCTCTCGGCGTCCCGCTCGTCGTCACCTTGCACGGGCAGTATGACGACGAATTTGAGCAATACGGCGTGCTGGTGCGCCGCATCGTGTGCGTCTCGCAGGCCGTCGCCGACTACGTCGACGCCCGCGCGCCGATCCTCGCCGATCGCCTGGCGGTGATCCCCAACGGCGTCGATTTCGATGTCTTTGCGCCGCTCGACGCGCCCCTTTCGGGCCGCCGCAAGACGATCGCGGTGTGCTCGCGTCTCGACCCCGACAAGGGGGTGCTGGCGCAAGCCGTGGCCGACCTCGCCAAGGGCCTCGCCGCCGCGCCTCGCGACCCGATGGTGCTGCTGGTGGCGGGCGACCGCCTCTACGGCCCGGCCGAGAACCCGTTCACTGCCGCGATCGACAGCGCGGCCGCGAATGCCGGGATCGAACTCGTGCGCTGCGGCTGGCTGGCCGACCGAGAGGCGCTGCGTCGCTTCTACGGCGCCGCCGACGTCGTCGTCGCACCCGGACGCGCCGCAATGGAGGCGATCGCCTGCGCCGTCCCGACCATTGCCGCCGCCTCGCGCGGCTATATCGGCCTCGTCACGCGCGACAGCCTGGCACTGGCGCAGGCGACCAATTTCGGCGGCGTTCAGCTGCCGGCGACGCACTATCGGCCCGGAAGCATTCTCGACGATGTGCGACGCGCGTTCGCGATGCCCAATACGGAAACGCGCGTTTTGCGCGGCAGGTTAAGGGATATTCACGACATTGGCTCGATACAATCGGCGCACGTTGCGCTATACGATAGCCTTTGTCGCTCCTGACTGCCTGCCGGGCCGCTTGTGAGGGAAGGCCCTCCCGATGCGGCGGGCAAGGCGCCGAGGTGCAGAGAACATGACGGATCGAATGCAGGCTGCTTTCCAGGCCTTGTGCTGTGACCGCCGCGGTGCGACCGCCATAGAGTACGCGCTGATCGCGCTGTTTATAGCAATCGTTATTGTTGCCGGCGTGTCGGCGATCGGCACCTCGGTCAGCACGATCTTCACCCAGGTTGGCAACGGGCTCTGACCGGGCGCGCCGCTTGAGCCGGCGGCGGAAAATCTCCATCCTGCCTGCGGCGGCCGCAATCGATGCGGCCGGAGGCGTTGAGGGAGAGCCGCAATGACGAGCGAATGGCAAGCCGCCCGGTCCTATCCCGATCCGGCGGTGATCACCCTCGATCCGCGCTTCGATGCGATCAAGCCGCCCGGCAATGCCGGCCTCGAGCGACTCTACACCGGCTGCCGCTGGGCCGAGGGGCCGGTGTGGTTCGGCGACCTCCGCGTTCTCCTATGGAGCGACATCCCCAACAACCGCATCCTCAAATGGGACGAGGAAACCGGCGAGGTCAGCGTCTTTCGTAAGCCCTCAAACTACGCCAACGGCAACACCCGCGACCGGCAGGGGCGGCTGGTGACCTGCGAGCACGGCGGCCGCCAAGTGACGCGCACCGAGCATGACGGCACGATCACGGTGATCTGCAACCGCTACGGCGGCGTCGACGGCAAGCCGCTCAACTCGCCGAACGACGTCGTCGTCAAGTCCGACGGCTCGATCTGGTTCACCGACCCGGCCTTCGGCATTCTCGGCAATTACGAGGGCCACAAGGCGCACCCCGAACTGCCGACCAACGTCTACCGCGTCGACCCGCGCAGCAACCGCACCACGGTCGTCGCCGGTGACATCAACTTTCCGAACGGCCTCTGCTTCTCGCCCGACGAGAGCCGCATATACATCGTCGAATCGCGCGGCCAGCCGCGCGCGATCCGGGTCTACGACGTCGTCGAGGACGGCACCGCGCTGGCCAGCTCGCGCCATTTCGCAGACCTCAAAGGCGGCTCGCCGGACGGTTTCCGCTGCGATGTCGAGGGCAATCTGTGGTGCGGCTGGGGCACCGGCGAGGGCCATAACGGAGTCGCCGTCTTCGCCCCGGACGGCACGATGATCGGGCGCATCCTGCTGCCCGAGCGCTGCGCCAATCTGTGCTTCGGCGGCACCAAGCGCAATCGCCTGTTCATGGCCGCCAGCCGCTCGCTCTATTCGGTCTACGTCAACACCCAAGGCGCGGTCGGCGGCTGAATTGGTGCTTTGCCGGACCGCCTCTCGCTCGCGTCATGGCAGGGCTTGACCGGGCTTGACCCGGCCGTCTGTGAGAGGCCCAGAGCGATCCCCGGGGTCAAGCCCGGGGATGACCGCCAGGCTTCGTGATCAGGCAATGGATCGTCGTCATTTCATGATCGCAGCTGCGGTGACCGGGGCAACTGCAGCGACCGGAAAGGCCGAGCCGCTGCGCTTTCCGGCCGGCTTCCTCTGGGGCACCGCGAGTTCGGCCTTTGCCGCGCTGCATCACCAGAACCTGGCACATGGCGAGGGCGTCCTGGCATTGCGCGCGATCGGCGGCGACCGCTTCCGC
>JBLMXS010000502.1:0-2508 GCA_050257895.1 Thiohalocapsa sp. | reverse complement strand
CCGCAGCTTGTCCTTACAGCCTCGATCAAATCCTCACCGAGGACTGGTATCCGGAACCAGCCGTCGCCGTGAAGGGAGAAACAGAATGACCCAGGCCCTTTCCGGCATCCGCATCATCGACATGACGCACAACCAGGCAGGGCCGGCTTGCGCCCAGATCCTCGCCTTCCTGGGCGCCGACGTCATCAAGCTGGAGGAGCCGAAGGGCGGCGACGTCGCGCGCCGCAACATGCGCGACAAACCGGATGCGGACAGCCTCTTCTTCCTCCTCTTCAACGCCAACAAGCAAAGCCTGACGCTCAATCTGAAGACCGCCCGCGGCAAGGAATTGTTTCGCGAGCTGCTCAAAAAATCGGATGTGCTGTTGGAGAATTTCGGCCCCGGCGCGCTCGACCGGCTCGGGTTCGGCTGGCCGGCGCTGCAGGAGATCAACCCGCGCCTCGTCTACGCCTCGATCAAGGGGTTCGGCACCTACGGCCCCTACAGCGACTACAAGAGTTACGAGCCGATCGCGCAGGCGATGGGCGGCGCGATGAGCATCACCGGCTTCCCGGAAAACCCGCCGACCTTTGTCGTGCCGGCGATCGGCGACAGCGGCACCGGCATGCACATGGCGATCGGCATCCTCGCCGCCCTCGAGCAGCGCCACAAGACCGGACGCGGCCAGCAGGTCGAGGTGTCGATGCAGGACGCCGTCGTCAACATCATCCGCGTCTCATTGCGGGACCATCAGCGCTTCGGGGCGCCGATGCCGCGGCGCGGCAACCAGATGGGGCAGACCGTGCCGAGCACGGTCTATCCCTGCAAGGGCGGCGGCCCCAACGATTACGCCTTCATCAATGCCTCGACGACGCCGATGTGGCTGGCGATGACGAAGGCGATGGGCCGCCCGGAGCTGGCCGAGGATGTGCGTTTCGCCGACGAGAAATCGCGCTGGGCGAACCGCGACGCGCTCAACGCCATCGTCGAGGAATGGACGCGCGGGCATAAGAAGCACGAGGTGATGCGGATCCTTGGCAAGGCCGGCGTCCCCTGCGGGGCGGTGCAGGATACCGGCGAAGTGCTGGCCGACCCGCATTTGAAGGCGCGCCACATGATCGTCGACATCGACTACCCGACGCGCGGCGTCTACCAGACCGTCGGCTGCCCGGTGAAACTGTCCGACTCGCCGGCCGAGATCCGCCGGCCGCCGCTCCTCGGCGAGCACACCGAGGCGCTGCTCGGCGAATTGTGCGGCCTCGACCCCGACGAGGTGAAGCGCCTCAAGGACGGCGGCGTGGTATAGCAACCCCTCCGCGTCATGCCCACGCAAGCGGGCATCCAGGGCCACAGGGCTGCCGGTCGCCCTGGATTCCCGCTTTCGCGGGAATGACGGCGATCTTACATTCGGAATAATTTTGCTGCAGGAGCCGCCAATGGCCGAGATCGCCGAACTGGACATGCCCGAGACGATCGAAGCCGATCTCTCATACCTCGTCGATACTGGCGAGAAGCTCGTCACGGTGGTCGCCGAAGCGCGCGGGCGCGACCGGCGGCTGAGCGGCGACAGCAACGAAACCCACCGGGTGCGCATCCGCAATGGAAGGCCGATCGCGGACAAATTCGAGTTCGAACGCGAGGGGTTCCGCTTCGTGCCGCACCACAGCCGCGTCGCGAATTTCCACGACGAGGAGGAAATCCGCCGCGTCTACTACCCCGAATGCGAGGCGCTGATCAGCGAGGTGAGCGGCGCCAAGCGAGTTGTCGTGTTCGACCACACCTTGCGCACCGCCAGCGAGGACCAGCGCGCGGCGCAGAAGATCCGCGACATCGTCAGCCGCGTGCACAACGACTACACCGAATGGTCGGGGCCGCAGCGGGTGCGCGACATCATGGGCGGCGAGGCCGAGGAATTGCTCAAGGGCCGCTTCGCGATCATCCAGGTGTGGCGGCCGGTGGGTCATCCGGTCGAGAGCCATCCGCTGGCGATCTGCGACGCGCAGAGCGTCCGCCCCGAGACCCTGGTGGTCAACGAGCGGCGCTACCCGGGCCGGGTCGGCCAGACGTACGGCATCACCTACGACCCGGGACAGCGCTGGTACTGGTTCCCGCATATGCAGCCCGACGAAGCGCTGGTCTTCAAGGTCTACGAGAGCCTCAAGGACGGGCGGGCGCGGTGGACCGCACATACAGCTTTCGCCGACCCCGGCGCTCCGCCGCACGCCCGCCCGCGCGAAAGCATCGAGATCCGCACGCTGGCGTTCTTCTAAGCCCGACAATGGATTGGCGCGGCTCGTCATCCGCGGGCTTCGTTGCCCTGGATTGAGGGAGGGGAGTCATGCGGTTTGCGATCGCGATCCCGACCGACGCCGAATCGTGGCGGGTGGTGAGGCGCGCCGAGGAGCTGGGTTTCAGCCGCGCCTGGTTTTACGACACGCAGATGCTATCGGCCGACCCGTTTGTCGCGATGGCGGCGGCGGCCATGACGACAACCCGCATCCGGCTGGCAACCGGCGTCCTGATCCCGTC
>JBLMXS010000501.1:0-4612 GCA_050257895.1 Thiohalocapsa sp. | reverse complement strand
CGCGCCGGTGGTGCGCGCCTGGACGCGCGCGACCAGCCGCTCATAGGCCTCGCCGGCCTCGACCGCCGGGACGTCGAGCATGACGCCGCCGACCTCGGTCTTGTGGGTGATCTGCGGCGAGACGATCTTCAAGACGAGGCGCTCGCCAACCGTGCCGGCGGCCTCCGCCGCCTCGCGCGCGCTGGTGGCGAGGATCTCGGTCAGCACCGGGACGCCGGCGGCGGCGAGGATGCGCTTTGCCTGGTGCTCGGCGATCGCGCCCTTCGGCAAGGGCGGCAGGTCGCGCGGCACCGCCGGCACCGGCAAGGGCGGCGTCCGCAGCCGCTCGGCGCAGCGCGTCGCGGCGGCGATCGATTCGACCGCCCGCCAGGGGTCTTCGTAAAGCCCGACGCCGGCCGCCTCGTAGCGCCGCTGCATCTCGGGGCTGGCGATCGCCGACAACGCGAAGTAGGCCTCGGGATAGCGCGCGGCCGCCTCGCTCACCGATTTGAACAGCGGCTCGGCCATCTGCGGCGAACTCGCCCAGGTGGTGAAGAAGCCAACCAGCGAGGGGAATTTCTCCTTGCCGAGCAGGAGGTCGAAACCCTTGTCGAGGATGCTTGGATCATTGAGGGCCTGAGCGGTGACATCGACCGGGTTGCGCGGCGCCGCGAACGGCACCCACGACAGCACCTCCTTTTGCGACTCCTCGGCGAGCGGCGCCAGGTCGAGCCCTTCCTCCTCGGCCGCGTCCGCCATCAAGACGCCGGCGCCGCCCGACATCGTCACCACCGCGAGGCGGCGCGAGGCCGGCAGGCGGCCGCGGGTGCAAGCATAGGCGATGTTGACGAGATCCTCCGGCGTCTTGGCGCGCTCGACCCCGAGCTGGCGCAGGGCAGCGTCGTAGACGGCGTCGCTGCCGGCGAGCGAGGCGGTGTGCGAGGCCGCCGCCGCGGCGCCGACCGATGAGGCGCCGACCTTCATGCAGATCACCGGCTTGCCGTTGGCGCGGGCGCGGCTGACCGCCTCGGCGAAGGCGGCGCCGTCCTTGATCGCCTCGACGTAGCAGGCGATGGCGGTGGTGTCGGGGTCGTCGGCCATGAACGAGATGCCGTCGGCGACCGACACGTCGGCCTCGTTGCCGGTCGACAGCCATACCCCGACCTGGATGCCGCGGCGCGCCGTCAATGCCAAGAGGTGCGTCCCGAAGGCGCCCGACTGCGTCACCATCCCGAGCGGCCCGGCCGGCGTCGGCCCCTCTTCGAGGAACGAGGAGAAGGTCGGCGTGTGACCGATCCGCATGTTGAACAGGCCCA
Source organism: Thiohalocapsa sp. (assembly GCA_050257895.1). Lineage (GTDB taxonomy): Bacteria > Pseudomonadota > Alphaproteobacteria > ATCC43930 > CGMCC-115725 > DATARH01. The sequence continues at coordinate 3,317 of JBLMXS010000501.1, read as the reverse complement.
GGCAATTGGGCCCGCACAGCCGGATGCCGCTCTTGGTCGCGATCTCGGTGATGCGGGTCTGCATAAGGCGGCCCTCGGGGCCGATCTCGGCAAAGCCGGCAGTGAACATCACCACCGCCTTGACGCCCTTTTCGACGCATCCCTCCATCGCCTCGACCGCGAGGTTGGCCGGCACCGCGATGACGGCGCACTCGACCGGCCCCGGCACCGAGCCGATGTCGGGATAGGCCGTGAGGCCCTGCACGGTGTCGCGCGTCGGGTTGATCGGATAGAGGCCGCCCCGGTAGCCGGCCTCGCGGAAATAGCGCAGCGAGCGCCCGCTGATGCGGGTTGGGTCGTTGGAGGCGCCGAAGATCGCCACGGAGCCGGGGGCGAGGAGGGCGGATAGCGGATGCGCGGGCATGTCTCTCGATCGTGCTGGAGGAACGGGTAAGCCGGCTGCATCCTTCGGCAAAAACACCGGTTGACGCAAGATCAAGGCGCGCCGGTGAGGGTCGCGCCGGCGGCACGACCGACAGCTTAAGGCCGGGACCGGAACGTTACGGAGGCGTGGCTTGCGTCGGGGAGGTTGCGGACAGGCGTTGCCGCACCGCGTCCCAAATCCGGCGCATCGCGGCGAGGGCCTCTCCCTCCATCAGAAAATCGGGTCGAACAGAGCGGCATTGGGTGCGGCGCTTCTCGAACACATTCCCACCGAATTGCGGGCTGACCAACTGGCCGCGGTAGTCGTTCAGCCTTTCGTATGCGTCCGCAAATGACTGAAGATCGTCGTCGAGCGGCATTTCCAGGATATGCCGTTCCATCGCGCCGTATAGCGTTGAGACGTCATCCACCAAGACGTCGCTTTTGCTCACCTCCTGGTAGGCCTCAAATACCTGATACCCGCTGGTTTCCGAACGCATTGCCTCTTGCCGGTTGAGGCAGCGGATCAGCTCCGTGAGAAATACCCCCATCGACTCGTGAACGACGCCGCCGCTGCTCTTGATCGCGGCGGAGGCCGGCAATCCCAGTATCGCCGAGCAGAAATGGTCGAATATATCGACGTTATGGTCCCTGAGGTTGCTGTATGAAACGAGCCTGATATTGCGCCGGCCAAACGCCCAGGCGAACTTGTCGAGCGAGCTCGCCTGGTTGATCCCGGGATGGTCATCGCCGGCGGCGAGAAGCGCGGCATACCATTCCGGAAAAGTTTGTAGCGAACCCTGCTTGACGGCCTGCTGCCATTGCGAGGGGATCCAATCGCTCCAGCGACGGGCATAGAAAACAATTTCGACGTTGGCTTCTTGCGTCAGCTGCCGCAGATATTGCAATGCGACGTCGGGGAGCCCGTTGAACCCTTCGCTGGACAGCAATATGGTTGCGCTGCCGGACGCGTTGAGCCGGATGAACGTCTCCGCCAACCGCTGGTCCGGCCCCAGCGTCAGGGCTTCCGTCAGATCGTGATGTGCCCACATCGCGCCCCCGCGCAACCACTCCGCGGGGTAGAGAACCCCTTGCGCTCGGAGTTCTTCGCGCAGGCGCCAGAAATTGTACTGGAGGTATTTCGTACCGGTCTTCGGGAGGCCGACATGCACGACATAGCGCGGCAGCGCGCTCGCGGCGACAGCCGGCTCGGCGGCGCAAGGCGCACCGACCGTGATGTCTTCGAAGGTGAACTTGGCGATCATCGAGCGAGTGCCTCTGCTAGTCGGCAGGCTGCCGGATTCCCGCCCTTACCGCCGGTTTCGTCAAGCTTCTGACGATGGCGACGCGACCGCCCCTGCCGACGCGGCGCTTGCCCTTACCCCTAAGATAAAGCGACAGCCGCGGGACGCCGTCTTAAGATCCGGCGTGACGCCCCGGCAAAATGGGTGCGCTTGAACGGGAGGTACCGATGAGACCAGCAGCTTGCGGCTGGGTCCTTGCCCTCGCCATGGCGGTTGCCGTCCCGGCGCACGCCGACGAAACCCCGAAATACGGCGGCACGCTGACCTACATGATCCCGGCGGACGCGCCGCCGAGCTTCGATGCGCAGCGCGAGGAGACTTACGCGACGATCCACTCGGCGGCGCCGTTCTATTCGACGCTGATCCGCATCAATCCGCTCAACCCGAACTCCTCGACCGACATCGTCTGCGATCTGTGCACCGAGATGCCGAAGCCGACCGACGGCGGCAAGACCTACACCTTCAAGATTCGCGACAACGTGAAGTTTCACAACGGCGACAAGCTGACCGCCGCCGACGTCGCCGCCAGCCTCAACAAGATCGCCTTCCCGCCGCAGGGCACGCTGAGCCCGCGGGCGACCGATTTCATGATGGTCAAGGACATCACCGCGCCGGACGAGCACACCGTCGTCATCCATCTGAAATTCGCCACCGCGGCGTTCCTGCCGGCGCTCGCCGACCCCTACAACTGGATCTACCAGAAGAAGATGCTCGACAAGGACATCCACTGGTATGAGCACAACATCATGGGGTCCGGACCCTTCAAGTTCGTCAAGTACGAAGTCGGGCAAAAGATCACAGGGGTCCGCGACCCCAACTACTATCACAAGGGGCTGCCCTACCTTGACGGCTTCGAGGGTATCTATGCGCCGAAGCAGGCGGTGCAGCTCGACGCGATCCGCGCCGACCGCGCCGCCACCGAATTCCGCGGCTACCCGCCCTCGGCGATCGACCAGCTGAAGGGCGAACTCGGCGACAAGATCGTCATCCAGAAGAGCGACTGGAACTGCACGGTCGGGGCGTGGATCAACCACAAGAGGAAGCCGTTCGACGATGCGCGGGTGCGACGCGCACTGACGCTGGCGCTCGACCGCTGGGGCAGCGCCCCGGGCCTCTCCAAGGTGAGCCTAATGCACACCGTCGGCGGCCTCATTTTCCCCGGCACGCCGCTGGCGGAGAGCAAGGCGCAGCTCGAAACGATCGCCGGCTTCGGGCCCGACATCGAGAAGTCGCGAGCCGAGGCGAAGCGTCTGTTGAAAGAGGCCGGGCAGGAAAACCTCAGTTTCGAGCTCGTCAACCGCAACGTCGACCAGCCCTACAAATACCTCGGGACCTGGCTAATCGACCAATGGAGCAAGATCGGCCTCAATGTGACGCAGAAGGTGGTGCCGACAGGCCCCTGGTTCGCCTCGCTGCGCAGCGGCGATTTCGCCGTCAGCACCGGCGGCAATTGCCACGGCATCGTCAATCCGGTGATCGACGTCCAGACCTGGTTGTCGCACTCGATCAGCAGCCAGAATTACGGCTACTACGAGGATCCGGCGCTGGACAAGATCTACGACCAGATGCTGCACGAGACCGACGTCGCGAAGCAGAAGGCGCTGGCCTTTC